>NZ_JALCZC010000003.1:0-166554 GCF_022690805.1 Anaeromyxobacter sp. SG66 | reverse complement strand
GGCTGGTTCGAGGCGCAGGGGCTCGGCGCGGAGCGCGCGCCGGCCGGGCGGGAGGCGCTCGCGGTCTCGCCCCCGGCGTCGCTCTTCTCCCCGGGCGGCGGCGACGGCGAGGAGGCGCCCGCCGCGCGCGCGAAGCGGCGCGTGGACGGCATGCTCGCCGAGATGCGCGCGCGCGATCTCGCGCGCTACCCCGACGCGTCGTGGATGGACCTCCGGGACGCGCTCGCTGGCGGGTTCGCGCCGGACTTCGGCGTGCTGCGCGGAGGCGGGCAGGGGACTCGCGACCTCCTCGCGGACACCGCCGGCGCCTACCTCGGCGCCGCCGAGGCCTACGGCCGCTCGGGGCGGCCGTTCGAGAACGGACCCGACGCCCCCGGGGGCGTCGCGCCGGGGACGGACGCCACGGTGCACGCCGCGGCGGAGGGCGACCGGGAGCGCGAGTCCCTCGTCGCGGGGATCGACGCGCTCGCCGCGACGGGCGGCAAGGGGCTCGCGTGGTCGAAGGCGCTCGTCACGGTGGTCGCGGTGACCGAGGACGGCGACGGCGTCGTCACGGAGGCGAGGGTCGTCGCGTCGAGCGGGAACCCCGCCCACGACCGCCTCGCGCTCGCGCAGGCGCGGGGGCTCATCGGCCGCTCGCCCTCGCGCCGGCTCGCGGGCACGACGACGGAGTGGGCGTTCGTCACCGAGCTCTCGGTCATCCCGCCCGTCCCCGTCGCGGGCGTGGCCTTCGACGCGAACTTCAAGCCGAAGGGCCTCGTCTACCCCCTGAAGCGGAAGGCGAAGAGCCGGATCGAGCTCGTCGCGGTGCGCGAGGGCGGATAGCCGCCGGTTGACTCCGCGCCCCGGTCTTCCTTAGTTTCCGCCCGCGTGTCCGACCTCGTCTCGCTCTCCCGCAAGGCCCCCTCCGCGCCCGGCGATCGCCCGGCCGCCCCCCGCAAGGTGTACGTCCACACCTTCGGCTGCCAGATGAACGCGTCGGACTCCGACCGGATGGTCGAGCTCCTCGGCCGCCACGCGTTCGAGCGCGCCGACACCGCGGAAGACGCGGACCTCATCCTCCTCAACACCTGCGCGGTGCGCGAGAAGGCGGAGCAGAAGCTCCTGTCGGCCCTGGGGCGCTACCGCGAGGTGAAGGCGCGGCGCGGCGCGCTCATCGCGGTGTCCGGCTGCGTCGCGCAGCAGGAGAAGGACCGGCTCCTCGCGCGCGTGCCGTACGTGGACTTCGTCTTCGGCCCGGACAACATCGGCAAGCTCCCGGAGATGGTCGCCCGGGCGGAGCGCGAGCGGTTCGCCGAGACGGGCTGGATGGACTCGCACGACTACGTGTTCCCGCAGGCGGACCCCGAGGCCGCGCGCGGCCGGCCCACCGCGTTCGTCACCGCCATGAAGGGCTGCGACAACGTCTGCGCGTTCTGCATCGTGCCGCACACCCGCGGCCGCGAGGTGTCGCGCGCGTTCCCGGAGATCGTGGCCGAGTGCGCGGCGCTCGCCGAGGTGGGCGTGCGCGAGGTGACGCTCATCGGCCAGAACGTGAACTCCTACGCGGGCGGCTGCACCTTCGCGGAGCTGCTCCGCCGCGTGGCGGCCGTGCCGGGGATCGCGCGGATCCGCTTCACCACGAGTCACCCGCACGACCTCTCCGACGCGCTCGTGGAGGTGTTCCGCGACGAGCCCAAGGTCATGCCCCACTTCCACCTGCCGGTGCAGGCGGGCTCGGATCCCGTCCTCGCCCGCATGCGCCGCGACTACACGGTCGCGGAGTACCTCGACCGCTTCGATCGTCTGCGCGCCGCCCGCCCCGGCATCGCCGTCACCACCGACTTCATCGTCGGCTTCCCCGGCGAGACCGACGCGGACTTCGAGGGCTCGCTCGCGCTCCTCGAGCGCGCGCGCTTCGAGCAGAGCTTCAGCTTCCTCTTCAGCCCGCGCCCGAAGACGGTCGCGGGCCTGCGCCTCGGCTCCGGGCCCGAGTGGCAGGAGGTCCCGCGCGCGGTGGCGGTCGAGCGGCTCGAGCGGCTCCAGGGCGCGCAGCGCCGCATCGCCGCGGAGGCGCTCGCGGCCGCGCTCGGGAAGGTGGTCGAGGTCCTCGTCGAGGGACCCTCCGACGAGCCGGGCGAGCGCCTCGGACGCACGCCCGAGAACACCGTCGTCCACCTCGCTGCCGACGAGCAGGCCGCGCCGACCGGCGCGCTCGTCCACGCGCGCATCACGCGCGCCGGCGGGAGCTCGCTCTCCGGTACGCTCGCGTGACCGCGCGCCCGCGCACGGCGCTGTTCGCCGCGGGGGCGGTCGCCTGGGCCGCGCTCATCTTCTGGGCGTCCTCCCAGTCGCACCCGTTCCCCGAGCTGCCGCAGGGCCTCTTCGAGCACGACAAGCTCCTGCACGCCTCCGCGTACGCGGTGCTCGGCGCGCTCGTGCGCGCGGCGCTCGGCGGGTGGCGGCTCCCGGCCTGGGTGCCGCTCGGGCTCGCCATCGCGCTGGGGACCGCGTACGGGGCGTCCGACGAGTGGCACCAGGCCTTCGTGCCGAACCGCTCGCCCGATCTCCTCGACCTCGCGGCCGACGCGCTCGGCGTCGCGGCAGGCGCGGCGGTGGCGGCGGTCATCTTGCGGCGTGTAGGTGCGCGGGCTAGCATCGACGGCTGATGCCGATCATCGCGCCGTACGCCGGGCGGGCGCCCCGCCTGCACGGATCCGTGTTCGTGGCGGAGAACGCGGTCGTGGTCGGGGACGTGGAGATCGGCGAGGGCTCGTCGATCTGGTTCGGCACGGTGGTCCGCGGCGACGTGAACCACGTGCGCATCGGCGCGCGCACCAACCTGCAGGACCTCACCGTCGTCCACGTCACCTCGGGGACGCACCCGACCGTCATCGGCGACGACGTGACCGTGGGTCACCGCGCGGTGCTGCACGGGTGCACCATCCGCGAGCGCTGCCTCGTCGGCATCGGCGCGATCGTCATGGACGGCGCGGTGGTGGGCCCCGACGCGATGGTCGGCGCGGGGGCGCTCGTCTCGCCCGGGACCATCGTGCCGCCGGGCACGCTCGTGCTGGGCTCGCCGGCGCGGCCGCGCCGCGAGCTCACGCCGGAGGAGCGCGCCTTCCTCCGGACCTCTGCGGAGCGGTACGCGGGGTACGCCGCGCGCTACCGCGGCGAGGGGGGTGGGGGATGACGGCGTTCGAGGCGCTCCGGCGCGCGGCGCTCTTCAAGGACTTCACCGAGACGGGCCTCAGGATCTTCGCCGGCATCGCGCTCGAGAAGGCGATCCCGGCGGGCACGCCGCTCTTCGTCGAGAACATGGTCGGCGAGTCGCTCTTCATCGTGAAGTCCGGCACCGTCCGCGTCACGCAGCGCACGCCCGAGGGCGAGAAGGAGCTCGCCGTGCTCGGCGCGGGCGAGCACCTCGGGGAGCTCGCGCTGCTCGGCCGGAGCGTCCGGCTCGTGTCCGCGGTCGCCGGGACCGCCTGCGAGGTGGTGGAGATCACGCAGCGCGACTTCGTGCGGCTCCAGCCCCAGAAGCCGCAGGCCTGCCTGAAGCTCGCGCTGGCCATCGGCGGCGATCTCGCCGAGAAGGTCGCGGAGAACCGCGACGCCCTCCGGGAGCTCGCCGCCCGTCGTATGAGCTAGGGACGCGCGGGCTGCCTCCCTGCCCGCCCTCCGGGCGAGCGGGCGGGAAGCGCCGGGGCGCGCGCATCGTTCTCGTCGGGGGTCCCGCGATATCGAGGCGCGCGCCGCGCGGCTAGCGCGTGACGCTCGGGCGGTTTCGGGGTAATTCGGGGAGAACGGAAGGCCGCATGCTCGAACGCCTGGTCGCCATCCTGGGAGGCCACTCCCTCCACGTCGGCTACGGCGTCGTCTTCGTCATGCTGGTCCTCTGCGGGTTCGGCCTGCCGATGCCCGAGGACGTGGTCCTCGTGACCGCCGGCGTCCTCGCCTGGCTCGCGTCCGATCTGAGCCACGCGACCTTCTCCGGGATGCTCCACGACGAGGGCCTCCTCACGATGATCGTGATGGGGCTCGGCGGCATCCTCGCCGGCGACTCGGTGATCTTCTTCGCGGGGCGGCGGTTCGGGGCGCGCATCGCCGACTTCCGCCCGCTCCGCCGGCTCATCACGCCGGAGAAGCTCCAGCTCGTGGAGCGGAAGGTGCGGACGCGCGGCAACGTGGTCGTGATGTTCGCGCGCTTCCTGCCCGGCCTGCGCGCGCCGACCTTCTTCACCGTCGGCCACGCCCGCATGCCGTACTGGGAGTTCCTGCTCTTCGACGGCGTCGCGGCGCTCGTCTCCGCGCCGCTGTGGGTCTGCGTCGGCTTCTGGTTCGGCTCCGACCTGCACGCCGCGACCCGCGTCGCCGGGAGATTCTCGAACTACATCCTGCTCGGCGTCCTCGTCGTGCTCCTCGCCCTCGTCTTCCGATGGGCGCAAGGACGTCGCTCCGCCCCGCCCGCCCTGGCGTCCGAGGCGGAGCGGGAGTAGCGGAACCGACCGGACGCGAGGCTCTAGCGCGCTTCCGGGCGCCGGCCGAAGATCCTCCGGAAGAGGCCGCCGAGCGCGCCGCCGGCGCTCGCCGCCGCGACGGCGGGATCCGCAGCGCCCGCGGCCAGGCTCCCGGGCGCCGGGAAGTTCCCGGTCTGCGCCCGCGCCGCGTCCGCCCCGCCGCCCTGCTCGAGCTTGCGCCGCGCCGCCTCCGCCCCCTCGCCCGCCGACATCACCGCCTGCACCTCGCGGCCGGTGTTGAGCTCGCGCGCGGTGACGGTGAGCAGGCACTCCGGCCCGAGCTCGAAGCTGACCGCGATCTTGACCATGCCGCGCGGGCCGGGCGGGAGCCCCTCGAGCCGGAGGGTCCCCAGGTACTCGCACTCCGACGCCGCGCGGCTCTCGCCCTGGAAGACGGCGAGCTCGAACTCGGTCTGCCCGTCGCGCGTCGTCGTGAGCCCGTACTGCTTGCGGGCGGGGAGGGGCGTGTTCCGCTCGATGATGGTCTTCACGCGGCCGCCGGGCAGGCCGATGCCGATCGACATCGGCAGCACGTCGATGAGGACCACCCCCTCGGCGCTGCCGAGCGAGTGGGCGAGGAGCGCCGCGCCGAGGGCGACGGCCTCGTCGGGGTGGACCGCGTGCGAGGGCGGGCGGCCGAAGAACGCCGCCACCTTCCGGTGCACGAGCGGCATCCGCGACTGCCCGCCGACGAGCAGCACCTCGTCGATGTCCTTCGTCCCGAGCCCCTTCGCGAGGAGCACCTCCCGGCACACGTCGAGGGTGCGGTCGACGAGCGGCTCGACCAGCGCGACGATCTCGTCGCGGGTGAGCACCGCCTCGAGCGCGACGGGCGCGCCGTCGCGCAGGGCGAGGAAGGGCAGGCTCACCGGGAACTCGGCGCGCTCGGAGAGCGCGCACTTGGCGCGCTCGGCGGCGTCGACGAGGCGGGAGAGCGCGACGCGGTCGTCCGGGAAGGGCGCACCCGTCCGCTCCTCCCAGATCGCGAGGAGCCGCTCGACGATCCGGTCGTCGAAGTCCACCCCTCCGAGGAAGGTGTCGCCGCCGGTCGAGACGACCTCGTAGACGTTGTCGGACAGCTCGAGCACGGAGGCGTCGAACGTCCCGCCGCCGAGGTCGTAGACGAGGACGCGCTGGTTCAGGTGACGGCCGTAGGCGTACGCGAGCGCGGCCGCGGTCGGCTCGTTCAGGATGCGCTCGACCTGGATCCCCGCGAGCGCCGCCGCGTGGCGGACCGCAGCGCGCTGCCGCTCGTTGTAGTACGCGGGCACGGTGACGACCGCGCGGTTCACCTCCTCGCGGAGGTGGTTCTGCGCGACGTCGCGGACCTCTCCCAGCACGAGCGCGGAGATCTGCTCGAGCGAGACGGTCTCGGGCCCGAGCCGCACCGCCGCGAGGCCCTCGTCGCCGGGCACGATCTCGTAGGGGTACTTCTCGCGGATCTCCTGCACGAGCGGCGTGTCCCAGGCCCGCCCGATGAGGCGCTTCGCGCCCGAGACGGTCGTCTTGGGGTTCGTGAGGAGCTGCGACCTCGCCAGGTGACCGACGACGACGCGCTGGCGCGCGTTGAGCCCGACGATCGAAGGCACGGTGGCGTGCCCCTCGCGCGAGGGGATCACGTACGGCCGCCCGTCCTTCACGACCGCCGCGCACGAGTTGGACGTCCCGAGGTCGATCCCGATGATCGCGCGCGAGGGGCGGGTGACCGGCCGCGGCGCGTCCGGGAGGCCGAGGTCGATGCGCGCCGGTCCGGCCTGGAGCTGCTCCACCCGGTGGCTCGCGGCGAGGTCCGCCTGGGCGGGCGAGGGCGCGGCGGGGAGGGGCGTGAGCACCGGCGGCGCGGACGGTGGGGGCGGCGTGGGGAGCGCCGTCGGGAGCGCCGCATCGGGCGCGCGCGTGGGGGCGGGGGTCCCGTCCGGCCGGGCGGCGATGGGCGCGGGGGCGATCACGCCGGGGGCGACGCCGCGGCGCTCCTTCAGCTCCACCATCCGCTCGACGAGCGCCCGCGAGGCGTCGTCGAGCCTCGTGAACTGCACGCCCATGCCCGGCGCGCGGCGCGGATGAGCCGCCGGATCCTCGGCCTGGATCCAGCGCACGACGCCCTCGCCCCGGATCGCCGCCTCGCCGCCGGAGAGCCGGAGCTCCAGGGCGAGCCGGGTGCCGACCGGCCTGGGCGCGCGCGTGCGGATGAACACGCCGCCGCGGGAGATGTTCACCGCGAAGCGCTCCACGAGCTCGTCGATGGTGCCGTAGGAGAGCCGGACGGCGAGGCCCACCGGCGTGCGGCCCCCGCCGCGCTTGTCGTGTGGCCCCTCCACCGCGGCGATTATCGTCTTCCGGCGGACGGGCGGGCAAGCGGGTGTTCACCCTGCGGCGCAGCGTCCGCGCGGCGTGTGTGGGCCCCCGCGCACCTCCCGAGGCGCTGGGGGCGAGGCGCGCGGGCGTCGAGCGCCGGCCCCTCGCGCCGGGGTGACCCGCGCCCGGCCCGCTCCCGCCGGATCCGTAGGGGAACCGGGCGTCTTGACCGGTCCGAGCGCGCTCGATTATACGTCCCCATGCTCAACCGCGACGACCTCCGCCTCGCGCTGACGTTCGACGACGTCCTGCTGCTCCCCGCGGAATCCGACGTCCTCCCGAAGTCGGTCGAGACGTCGACGCGCTTCACCCGCAACCTCCAGCTCAACATCCCGATCGTCTCGGCCGCCATGGACACGGTGACCGAGGCGCGGATGGCCATCGCGATGGCCTCCTCGGGCGGGCTCGGCTTCGTCCACAAGAACCTCACCGTCGAGCAGCAGGCGGCCGAGGTCCACAAGGTCAAGAAGTACGAGTCGGCGGTGGTCGGGGACCCGATCACGATCGAGCCCGAGGCGCCCATCCACCGCGCCGTCGCGCTCATGCGCGAGAACGGGATCAGCGGCATCCCCGTCGTCCAGAAGGGCCGGCTGGTCGGCATCCTCACGAACCGCGACCTCCGCTTCGAGAAGAACCTCGAGCAGCGCGTCGAGCAGGTGATGACGAAGGACCTCGTCACCGCCCGCGAGGGCGTGACGATCGAGGAGGCGAAGGAGCTCCTCCACCGGCACCGGATCGAGAAGCTCCTCGTCGTGAACGAGGCGTTCGAGCTGCGCGGCCTCGTCACCATCAAGGACATCGAGAAGATCCAGAAGCACCCGAACGCCGCCAAGGACAAGCTCGGCCGGCTCCTCTGCGGCGCGGCGGTGGGGGTGGGGGCCGATCGCGAGCAGCGGATCCAGGCCCTCCTCAAGGCGGGCGTGGACGTCATCGCCATCGACACCGCCCACGGCGCGCACCGGGACGTCCTCGAGGCGGTGCGGGCGACCAAGACGAACTTCAAGAACGTCGAGCTCGTCGCCGGCAACGTGGCGACCGCCGAGGCCGCCGAGGCGCTCTGCAAGGCGGGGGTGGACGCGGTGAAGGTCGGCGTGGGCCCCGGCTCCATCTGCACGACGCGCGTGGTCTCCGGCGTCGGCGTCCCCCAGATCACCGCGGTGGACGACTGCACCCGCGCCGCCGAGAAGTACGGCGTGCCGGTCATCTCCGACGGCGGCGTGAAGTTCTCGGGCGACCTCGTGAAGGCCATCGCGGCCGGCGCGTCGAGCGTGATGATCGGGTCCCTGCTCGCGGGCACCGAGGAGGCGCCCGGCGACGTGATCCTCTACCAGGGCCGCAGCTACAAGTCGTACCGGGGCATGGGCTCGCTCGGCGCGATGAAGCAGGGCTCCAAGGACCGCTACTTCCAGGCCGAGGTCTCGGACGCCGACAAGCTCGTGCCCGAGGGCATCGAGGGGCGGGTGCCGTACAAGGGCACCGTCGAGATGACGCTCTTCCAGCTCGTGGGCGGCCTGCGCAGCGGCATGGGCTACCTCGGCTGCAAGGCGATCGCGGAGCTGCGGGTGAAGCCGCGCTTCGTGCGGATCTCCACCTCCGGCCTGCGCGAGAGCCACGTGCACGACGTCATCATCGAGAAGGAAGCGCCGAACTACCGGGCGGACTGATTCCCTCCGCTCGTGGTGAGCCTGTCGGACCACGAGCCGGCGCAGCGCGGCTTTTGCCGCTCGCACCCGACAGGCGGCGAGGCGAGCGGTCTTTGACGTCGGAGCCGGAGGCCCGCGTTGGACATCCACGCAGAGAAGATCCTCATCCTCGACTTCGGGTCGCAGTACACGCAGCTCATCGCGCGCAGGCTGCGCGAGCTCGGCGTCTACTGCGAGATCCACCCGTGCACGATGAAGCCCGAGGCGATGCGCGCGTTCGCGCCCCGGGGCGTGGTCCTCTCCGGCGGGCCGATGTCGGTGCTCGCCGAGGGCAGCCCGCGCGCCGACCGGCTCGCCTTCGAGCTGGGCGTCCCCGTCCTCGGGATCTGCTACGGCCTCCAGCTCCTCGCCCATGAGCTGGGCGGGCGCGTGGACAAGGCCGCGCACCGCGAGTTCGGCCCGGCGACCATCGAGACGCGCGAGGGCGCGGAGCTGTTCGAGGGGCTGCCGCGCAAGCTCGACGTCTGGATGAGCCACGGCGACCGCGTCGAGGCGCTGCCGCCCGGGTTCGAGCCCATCGCCGCGACGTCCTCGGCGCCGTTCGCCGCCGTCGAGGACCGCCGCCGGCGCTTCTTCGGCGTGCAGTTCCACCCCGAGGTGGTCCACACGCCGCTCGGCAAGGACATCCTCCGCAACTTCGCCTACCGCGTGTGCGGCTGCTCCGGCAGCTGGTCGATGCGGGCCTACGTGGAGATCGCGGTCGAGCAGATCCGCGCCCAGGTGAAGGACGGCCACGTCCTCTGCGCGCTCTCGGGCGGCGTGGACTCCGCCGTCGCGGCGCTCCTCGTCCACCGCGCCATCGGCGACCGGCTCCGCTGCATCTTCGTGGACAACGGCGTGCTCCGCGCCGGCGAGCGCGCCCAGGTCGAGGAGGTCTTCGGGCGGATGTTCCACCTGCCGCTCGTGACCGTGGACGCCTCCGAGCGCTTCCTCGCGAAGCTCGCCGGCGTCACCGACCCCGAGCAAAAGCGCAAGATCATCGGCCGCGAGTTCATCGCGGTGTTCGAGGAGCAGGTGGAGGGCCTCGCCGCCGGCGGCGAGCGCGCCCAGTTCCTCGTCCAGGGCACGCTCTACCCCGACGTCATCGAGTCGGTCTCCTTCAAGGGACCGTCCGCCACCATCAAGAGCCACCACAACGTCGGCGGCCTCCCCGAGGTGATGAAGCTCGGGCTCGTCGAGCCCCTGCGCGAGCTCTTCAAGGACGAGGTGCGCCGGCTCGGGATCGAGCTCGGGCTGCCGCCGCACATCGTCCAGCGCCAGCCGTTCCCCGGCCCGGGGCTCGCCATCCGCGTGCTCGGCGAGGTCACCGAGGAGCGGCTCGCCGTGCTCCGCAGGGCGGACACCATCGTCCAGGAGGAGATCCGCGCGGCCGGCCTCTACGAGAAGCTCTGGCAGGGGTTCGCGGTGCTCCTCCCGGTGCGCAGCGTCGGCGTCATGGGCGACGAGCGCACCTACGAGGCCACCTGCGCCATCCGCGCCATCGAGTCGACGGACGGCATGACCGGCGACTGGGCTCGCCTGCCCTACGACCTCCTCGGGCGCATGTCCTCGCGCATCATCAACGAGGTCCGCGGCATCAACCGCGTCGTGTACGACATCTCCTCGAAGCCGCCCGCCACGATCGAGTGGGAGTAGCGCGCGCCGGGAAGCGCCCCGGCACCGCCGGGGCCTCGCCTCGCAGAGGAGGCGCGGCGCGCCCACCCGGTCGCCGGTGTAGGCGCGAGGTTGCTCGCTTCCTTAGTTTGCCGGCTGGCGGCAGAGGGCTATCATCCCGCCGGATCGGAGGCTTCCAAGATGGCGCGATCGTCCGCGGTCCGCGCGCTCGCCCCGCTGGCAATGCTCGCGGCGGCCGGGTGTCAGGACTACAACTTCAACCCCGTCGGCCACTGCCTGGTGCAGCCCGGCAACGAGCGCGTCACGCTCTCGGATCTCTCGTCGGCGGACATCCTGTTCGTCGTGGACGACTCCGGGTCGATGGCAGCCGAGCAGGCGAAGCTCGCCCAGAACTTCACCCGGTTCGTCTCCAGGATCGATCAGTTCAACGCGGAGCGCGCGGCGGCCGGGCGCTTGCCGATCGACTTCCACATCGCGGTCACCACGACGTCGGTGTTCTGGAACCCGGAGTACGGGAGCTCCTTCGCGTACACGTGCCAGGCGGGGACCTGCGTGAACTCGTCGGGCACCCCGTTGCTCGGGGACGACGGGCAGGTGGTGAAGTGCACCCGCGAGACGAGCGTGCTCGCCGACCAGCTCGGCGCCAACGGCGCCGCGGGCTGCGGGCAGCTCACGCACACCT
This sequence comes from Anaeromyxobacter sp. SG66, assembly GCF_022690805.1. Taxonomy (NCBI): domain Bacteria; kingdom Pseudomonadati; phylum Myxococcota; class Myxococcia; order Myxococcales; family Anaeromyxobacteraceae; genus Anaeromyxobacter; species Anaeromyxobacter sp. SG66. The sequence goes on along the minus strand of NZ_JALCZC010000003.1, from coordinate 155,701 downwards.
ACGACTTCTCCTTCTGCACGAGCCAGCAGAGCCCGGTCGGAGTCGCGGTGGAGGGCGCCCGCTACCCGCAGGGCGACTTCGTGGGCTGGCACGGCAACCCGCGCGTCCTGCACTTCGACAAGGAGCTCTACGGCGCGGGAGCGAAGAACCGCCAGGGCTTCACGCGGCAGCAGCTCATCGACTGGTTCGTCGGCGGCACGAGCGTCGGCGGAAACGTGATCGTCGGCACCTGCGGCTCCGGCCAGGAGCAAGCGCTCCAGGCGGCGCGGCTCGCGCTGCAGAAGGCGCTCGGGGGACAGCAGAAGGACGCGTACACGATGTCGGGCGCCCCGGCGTGGGACGGGACGAACGCGACGGCGCCGGCGGAGTGGCCGCGCAAGGACTCGAAGCTCGTGCTCGTGTTCGTCGGCGACGAGGACGACTGCTCTTCCCCCAACGACGCCAGCGCGGGCATCGTCATGCGCGCGGATCCGACCGGCGCCGACGCCTGCGTGCGCGACTACGAGTCGACGGACCCGACCAAGAAGAAGGAGTTCGGGGTCGGCGAGATCGTGGACTACTTCGCGAGCCTCGGCCGCCCGCTCGGCGCGGCGTTCATCCTGCCGGCGGCGCAGACCTCCTGCTCGGGGGACTCGTGCACCGCGGGGCTCTGCTGCCAGACCGACTGCGCCTGCGGCTCTGCGAACTGCGGCGCCCAGGCTCCCGGCAACCGGCTCCTCGACGCCGCCCACGCGCTGCGCGGCAAGGGCGCGGACGTCATCACGGGCTCGGTGTGCGACCCGGACTTCGGCACGCTCCTCGAGTCGGTCGCCGACATCCTGAAGCCGCCCGCAGGCCTGGAGCTGAATACCGAGCCCGCCGAGGGCCAGATCGCGCTGCTCCGGATCGCCAAGGCGAACGGCCAGCCGAGGAAGACCTGCAACGGGCCCGCGCCTGCCGGCACGGCGTTCGCCGCGGCGCAGGACCAGAACCTCTGCAAGGACGCGACCGGCGCCGCGGTGCGGTGCGACTGGTGGTTCACCGCCACCAAGGACGCCGGCGACGCGGTCGCGGTCTCGACGTTCATCTACATCAACCATGCGACGAACAACTGCGAGGCCGATCCGGGCGAGACCTACTCCGCCGACTACATCGCCCTGAACCCGCGGAGCGGCTGCACGACCCGCACCGAATGCCAACAGGCGCTCGGCGGTCGGGTCGAGGACTGGGGCTGCTACACGCCGCCCGGGACCGGCCGCGGCACCTGCGTGTGCTGCGCGCCTGGCTCGACGGCGCTGGAGTGCCAGCCGTGAGCCGGGCGGCCCGCGCCGGCTCGCTCCTCGCGGTGGGCGCGCTCGCGCTCGCCGCCTGCGAGCAGGTGCCCTCGCAGGCGGTCACCCGCTGCGAGTCGACGCAGGTCGTTCCGGCGGCGGTGAAGACGGACATCCTCTTCGTCATCGACGACTCGATCTCGATGGACGAGGAGCAGGCGAACCTGCGCGACAACCTGAACGCGTTCATCACCGCGCTCGTCGCCGCGCCCGTGGCGAACGAGTTCCAGATCGGGATCACCTCCACGTCGGTCGAGGACTACGGCGCCACCGCCACCAGCGGCCAGGCGTACACGAGCGGCCCGGCCACGGGGAAGCCGTTCCCGGACGGCGCGCTCATCGCCATCCAGCAGAGCTCCCCCGGGGTGGCGGTGCCGGGCGACATCCTCTGGAAGTCCGGCACGGGCTTCGAGGGGACGCGCATCCTCACCGCCTCCTCGCCCTCGCTCGTCGACGACTTCAAGGCGAACGTGCGGGTCGGCACCTACGGCACGTTCAAGGAGCAGCCGTTCCGCGCGGCGCGCCTGGCGCTCTCCGATCGCATCGCGGACGGCACGAACGCCGGGTTCCTGCGGAGCGGGGCGCGGCTCGCGGTCGTCTTCGTCTCCGACGAGGACGACTGCTCCGACACGGCCGCGCCCTTCGCCGTCGACGACGTCGACTGCCACAACCCGGGCTTCAAGGCCTCGAGCCTCGACTCGATCGGCGACGTCGTGACCTTCCTCCGCGACCCGATCGACGGAGAGCGCCGGGAGGTCGTGGTCGCATCCATCGTCGGCGTGGACCCGGCGAGCGGTGAGCCGTCGTGCGCCACCTGCGCGAACGACGTGTGCGGGACCGCGCTCGACGGCGGGCTCCGCTTCACGGAGCTCGCGAGCGCGCTCGGGAGCGTGCGGACCCGGACCGGCTCCATCTGCGACGCGAGCTTCAAGAGCATCCTCGAGGACATCGCCGGCCTGCTCGTCGCCCAGTCGGTGCCGCTCCAGGGGACCCCCGCGGACTGGCGCATGCTCGCGGTCGGAGTGGATCGCGCGGGGCTCGAGACCATCCCTTGCACGGTCGCGCTCGACGGTACGGCCGAGGCGGCCACTGCCGGCGCGGTCTACACGCCCCCCCTCTCGGGGCGCCCCGCGACCGTCACGTTCCAGAACGCGTGCCGGCTCCAGCAGGGCGATCGCGTGCAGCTCCAGCTGATCTGCGCCGGCTGACCGGGTCATCCGCACCCGCCGGGTGACGGATCGTGAAGACCTCCGTCCGGAGCCTGCGCGGCCGGGCGCGGGTGTGCAACAACTCGTTCATGGTCCCCGCCCTCGCGCTCGTTCTCGCGACCGCGCTCTCCTCGGCCGCCCCGGCAGGACCGGCGGCCGCTGCGTCGAGTCAGACGCTCGCGTCGCTCGTCGCGCGCGCCGACGCCGCGTACGTCCGCCGCGCGGATCCCGCCGAGCTCGCGGCCGTGGGCGCCGCGCTCGACGAGGCGGAGCGCCTCGGGCCCGAGGACTACGAGGTGCTCTGGCGGCGGGCGCGCCTCGAGGTCTGGCTCGCGGACGATCCCTCGCTGCCGAAGGACGAGCAGACGCGGCTCGGCAAGCGCGCCTGGGACTACGGCGAGCGGGCGATCCGGGCGAACCCGGCGCGCGTCGAGGGATGGAACTACGCGGCCGCGGGCATGGGGCAGTACGCGCTGGGGCTCGGCATCCTGCGCGCGCTGCGCGAGGGCCTGGAGGGGAAGTTCAAGGACCGGCTCTCGCACGCCGAGAAGATCGACCCCGGGTTCGGGGGAGGCGCCATCCAGACCGCCTGGGGCCGCTTCTGGTACGAGCTGCCCTGGCCCAAGTACGACGCGCGAAAGTCCGAGCGGGCGCTCAAGGACGCGCTCGGGCGCAACCCGGACAACGTCCGCGCGCGCGTCTACCTCGCGGACACCTACCGCAAGCAGGGGCGGAAGCGCGAGGCGCGCGAGCAGCTCGAGAAGGCTGCCGCGGACGCGCCCGGACGCTATGACGAAGCCGAGGAGCGGCGCTGGCAGGGGATCGCCCGCCGCAAGCTCGCCGAGTGAGGAGAACGCGATGATCGCCGAGGCCGAGCTGAAGACGGGGTCGCCCGCCGCGCGCAACCTGGTCGCGCTGTTCGAGGCGCAGGCGAAGGCGCGCGCCGATCGCACCGCCGTGAAGATGAAGCGCGAGGGGCGCTGGCAGGAGGTCTCCTGGGCGGACCTCGCCCGCCGGGCACGCGACGTCGCCGACGGCCTCGCCGCCATCGGGCTCCACCCCGGAGACCGGGTGGCGATCATCGGCGAGACCAACATCGAGTGGATCCTCGCCGATCTGGGCATCCTCGGCGCCGCGGGGATCACGGTCACGATCTACCAGTCGAACAAGGCCGCCGAGTGCCAGTACATCCTGGCCGACTCCGGGGCGCGCTTCGTCTTCTGCGACACCGACGTGCAGGTCGCGAAGATCCGCGACGTGCGGGGCAAGCTGCCCGCCCTCGAGGGCATCATCCGCGCGACCGGGATCGCGGCGGATCCGTTCGAGCGCACGCTCGCGGACCTGGAGCGCTCGGGCGCGGAGTGGCGGCGCGCGAACCCCGACGCGCACGCCGCCCGCCTCGCGGTGGTCGGCCCGGACGCGCCGGCGAGCTTCATCTACACCTCCGGCACGACCGGCAACCCGAAGGGCGTCGTCCTCACCCACGGCAACTGGGTCTACGAGGGGTATGCGATCGAGCAGATCCGGCTCATCGGCCCGGACGACCTCGTCCTCATGTTCCTGCCGATGGCGCACTCGTTCGCGAAGGTCATCGAGGCCGTCTGGTTCGCCACGGGCGCGACCTGCGCGTTCGTGGAGTCGCTCGAGAAGATCCTCGACAACGCCTCGGAGGTGCGGCCGACGGTGATGCCCTCCGTGCCGCGCATCTTCGAGAAGGCCTACAACACGGTCATCTCGAAGGGCCTCGCGACGCCGGGCCTCAAGGGCAAGCTCTTCCAGCTCGCCATGGAGAGCTTCGAGCAGTACGCGACCGCGGCCGAGCAGGGGAAGAGCTACTCGTCCTTCGGCTTCCTCGTGGGCAAGAAGCTGGTGTTCCCGAAGCTCACGCACGCGCTCAACGAGAAGTTCGGCGGGCGCATGCGCCTCTTCGTGTCCGGCGGCGCGCCGCTCTCCCCGAAGATCGCCCACTTCTTCGGCGTGCTCGGCTTCACCATCCTCGAGGGCTACGGCCTCACCGAGTCGTCCGCCGGCACGTTCGTGAACCGCCCGGGCGAGAACCGGATCGGCACGGTCGGGCCGCCGGTGCCCGGGACCGAGGTGCGGATCGCGGACGACGGCGAGATCCTCGTGAAGGGCGCCGGCGTGATGAAGGGGTACTACAACGCCCCGGCGGCGACCGCGGAGGTGCTGCGGGATGGCTGGCTGTACACGGGGGACATCGGCTACCTCGACGAGGCGGGCCACCTCCGGATCACCGACCGCAAGAAGGACATCATCGTCACGGCGGGCGGGAAGAACGTCGCGCCGCAGAACCTCGAGAACGAGCTCAAGACGGAGCCGCTCGTCTCGCAGGTGATGGTGCACGGCGACAAGCGGAAGTTCCTCTCGGCGCTCGTCGCGCTCAACGAGGAGAACGCCCGCAAGTGGGCGACCGACGCCGGCGTCCCGGCGGGCGCCGCGCTCCACGAGGACCCGCGCGTGCGCGCCCAGATCCAGAAGGCGATCGACGCGCTCAACGCCAAGCAGGCGAGCTACTCCACCATCAAGAAGTTCGCGATCGTGCCGCGGGACTTCACGCAGGAGTCGGGGGAGCTGACGCCCACGCTCAAGGTCAAGCGCAAGGTCGTCACGCAGAACTACAAGGACCTCCTCGACTCGTTCTACTTGGAGTAGCCGGGGCTCCCCCCCACGGGCGCTCGCGCCCGGGGGGAGCATTGCTCTACTGTCGCCGGCACCAGGTCAGCGGGGGCCGAGCCAACCCATGGGGGGCCAGGTGGACCAGAGCGGCCTTCGAGTCCTCCTCGTCGAGGACGACGACGACAACCGGGAGCTGATGGCCGAGGTCCTCGAGGCGTCGGGCTACGTGGTGCTTCCGGCCGCGAGCGGTCAGGAAGGGCTGAAGACGCTCTCCGAGCACTCGATCGACGTCGTCGTCACCGACGTCGGCATGCCCGGGATGGGCGGGCTCGAGATGGCGAAGGCCGCGAAGTCCATCGCCCCCACGGTCCCGGTGGTGATCGTCACGGGCTGGGCGGAGCGCGACGACATCGCGAGAGCGCGCGGGCGGGAGGTCGACGCGGTGCTCATCAAGCCCGTCGATCCCGACGCGCTCACCTCCGCCGTGGCCGACGTGCTCCGCGCCCGCCCTCGCCCGTAGCGCTGCAGCCCTCGCTTGACAGCCCTTCCGCGGGCCAATACGTATCATCGACGCCGCGCCGATTTCCGAATCGGTGCGCGCCGAGGAGGCCCCGCCCGATGGCCGAGCAAGTGACGAGCGTGAAGGACGTGTTCGAGCGCCACATCCCGGGTCGCTTCCAGGCGAAGCCGGACGTGGTGCAGAAGATCAGCGCCGTGTACCAGTTCAACATCTCGGGCCCGGGCGGTGGCGTCTGGACGGTGGACTGCACGGCGCCGGGCGGCCGGGTCGCCGAGGGGCACGCACCGAACGCGAAGTGCACGGTGGCCGCCACCGACGCCGACTTCCTGAACATCGTGAACGGCAAGCTCAACGCGCAGATGGCCTTCATGTCCGGCAAGCTCAAGATCCAGGGCGACATGGGCCTCGCGATGAAGCTCCAGCAGATCCTGTAGCGGTGCCGCCGCTCGAGGGACTCCGCGTTCTCGATCTGTCCCGGCTGCTCCCGGGGCCGTTCGCGACGCTCGTCCTCGCGGATCTCGGCGCCGACGTGGTGAAGATCGAGGCCCCGCCGGACGGCGACGCCCTCCGCTCGCTCCCGCCGCTCGCCGGCGAGGCCTCCGGCGCGTTCCACGCGCTCAACCGCAACAAGCGTTCGCTCGCCCTCGACCTGCGCCGCCCCGAGGGCGTGGCCGCGTTCCTGCGGCTCGCGGCCCCCGCCGACGTGGTGGTCGAGTCCTACCGCCCCGGCGTCCTCGACCGCATGGGCCTCGGCTACGCCGCGCTCCGCGCCGCGAGCCCGCGCCTCGTGCTGTGCTCGATCACCGGCTACGGCCAGGACGGCCCGTACGCCGGGCGGGCCGGGCACGACGTGGACTACTGCGCCCTCGCGGGCGTGCTCGGGCTGAACGGCGAGCCGGAGCGGCCCGTCCTGCCGGGTGTGCAGATCGCCGATCTCGCCGGCGGGGCCTGGCCCGCGGTGGCGGGCATCCTCGCGGCGCTCGTCCGGCGCGCGGCGACCGGGGAGGGCGCTCACGTGGACGTTTCGATGGCGGAGGGCGCGCTCGCCCTCATGACGCTCCCGCTCGCCCTGGCCTGGGCGCGCGGCGCGCCGACCGTCCGGGGGCGGGAGCTGCTCTCCGGCGGCGCGGCCACGTACGGCGTGTACCGCACGAAGGACGGGCGCTTCGTGGCGCTCGGCGCGCTCGAGCCGAAGTTCTTCGCGGCGTTCTGCGAGGCGGTCGGGCGGCCGGAGCTCGCGCCGCGCCAGCTCGAGGGCGGCGGCGCGGGCCCGCGCGCCGAGCTGGAGGCGATCTTCGCGGCGCGGACGCGCGACGAGTGGGCGGCCTTCGCGGCGGCGCACGACGTGTGCGTCGCGCCGGTGCTGGAGGGCGACGAGCCCTGCTCCGATCCGCACCTCGCCGCGCGCGGCGCGTTCGTCGAGGTGGCGACGCCGTGGGAGGGCAGGGCGATCCGCGGCGTCGCGACGCCGGTGCGGCTCCGCGGTGAGGAGGCGCCCCGGAGGCCGGCGCCGCGGATGGGCGAGCACGGCGAGGCGGTGCTGCGCGAGGCCGGCTTCTCCGAGGAGGAGCTCGCGTCGTTGCGGGCGGCCGGCGCGCTCGGTCCGTGACGACACTGCCCGCGGCCCGTCCGGGCGTCCGGGCGATTGGCTTGACAGCACCCCGGTCGCCCGAACATCCTCTCCCGCCGATGCGCGCGCTCATCGCCGCGGCCCTCGCGGCCTACCTGGCGCTCACGGCGATCGCGCCGCACGTCCACCTCGAGGACCCCGGGAGCGGCGGGCACCCGTGCGCGGTGTGCGTCTCGCGCATCGGCGACGTCGCGACCCGCGCCACCCCCGAGCTCAGGCCCTCGCCGCTGGTCACGGGCGAGGTGATCCTCCCGCCCGGGCTCCCGCCTCTGGCCGGCGCTCCGCTCGGCGCAGTCCCCGGTCAGTCCCCTCCCGTCCCCGCGTAGCCGGTTGCCTTTCGCGAACCGCGGCCGCCCCATTCACCAGGGGTGCGTCGCGCAGCCGTGACGACGGGCCAGGGGCGCCTCGCGCGCCCGGGAGCAGGACGACATGAGAACGACGATCGCGGCGAGCGTGCTCGCCGCAGTCCTCGCGCTGCCGCAGCAAGGCGGCGCGCAGGAGACGCCGGCAGCTTCGACCGGCGCGGCGAGCGGTGAGGCGAGTCCGCCGGCGCGCGCGCCGCAGGGGCCTCCCGGAGCACCCGCCGAGCAGTCCGAGGCGGAGAAGAAGAAGCTCGAGGAGGACATCACGCGCGAGCTGGGCGGTGCGCCCGCTTCGAGCGGGCAGCCGGCGGCCGGCGGCGGGGAGACCCCGGGCCAGGGCGGGGCGGCCGCCCCGGGTACGGCGGGCGCCGCGCCCTCCGACGCGGCCCGCTACGCGCGCGTGCTGCTCCTGCCCGACGTGAGCGCCATCGGCAGCGGCGCCGCGACCTTCGGGACCTACGACATCGGGAAGCTCTCCCCGCGCTCGGGGCCCTTCGGCCCGGCGGACAAGCCGGGCTTCCAGTTCCAGGAGCTCGAGCTCGGGCTCCAGGCCGTCGTGGATCCCTACGCGCGCGCCGACGCGTTCGTCTCGTTCACGCCGGACGGCGCCGACGTGGAGGAGGCGTACCTGACGACGCTCTCGCTCCCCGCCGGCCTGCAGCTCCGCGCGGGGAAGCTCTTCAGCCCCTTCGGCCGCCAGAACCAGCAGCACCCGCACGTCTGGGAGTTCGTGGACGCGCCCCTCGCGCGCTCGCGGCTCCTCGCCGACGAGGTGCTCTCGGGCCCGGGCGTGGACGCGAGCTGGCTCGCGCCCCTGCCCTGGTTCGCGACGCTCCACCTCGCGGCCCAGAGCACGGCGCCCGGGGCGGGGGAGGCCGAGGCGCTCACCGGCATCGCGCGCCTCGAGCAGTTCTTCCCGCTCGCGGCGACGGCGACGCTCGGCCTCGGGCTCTCCGCGGCGCGCCGGGACGAGCCGGGCGGCGGAGCGTTCCGCGACCTCGGCGGTGTGGATCTGTACCTGCGCTTCCGCCCGCTCGAGAGCCGGTCCTACCTCGCGCTCTCCGGCGAGCTGTACGCGCGCCGCTTTCGCGGCGTCCCGGACGCGCCGCGCGGCACGGACACCGGCGGCTGGGCGCAGGCGTTCTGGCGGCAGGGGAGCTACTTCGGCTACGGCGCGCGCTACGAGTGGGCGCCGTCGGCAGGGGAGGCGGAGCCCGGGACCGAGCAGCGCGTGGCCGCGCTCGCGGCGTGGCTCCCCTCGGAGTTCCAGCGGCTCCGGCTGCAGGTCGCGTACGACCGGCGGCCGGGCGGACAGGACGGCCTCGAGACGCTCGTCCAGCTCGAGTTCGGCATCGGCGCGCACGGCGCGCACCCGTTCTAGGAGATCACCATGCGCACCTCGCTGCTCGCATCGCTCGCCCTGCTCCTGCCCGCGCTCGCCGCCGCCGAGCCCAAGGTCGTCACCACCACCGAGGGGCTCGCCGCGCTCGCGCGCGAGGTCGGCGGCGATCGCGCCCGCGTGGAGAGCCTCTCCCGCGGCGTGCAGGACCCGCACTTCGTGGACGCGAACCCGATCCTCGCGGTGAAGCTCAGGAACGCCGACCTCCTCGTGGACGTCGGCCTCGACCTCGAGATCGGCTGGCTGCCGCCGCTCGTGAACCAGTCCCGGAACGCCCAGATCCAGCCCGGCGGCCCGCGGCGGCTCACCGCCGCGAGCGTGATCCAGGTGCTCGACGTGCCGACCGGCGTCGTCGACCGCAGCCGCGGCGACCTCCACCCCGGCGGCAACCCGCACTTCCTCACCGACCCGCGCCGCGCGCTGAAGGTCGCGGAGGCGATCGCCGGGCGGCTCGCGGCGCTGGATCCCGGCGGTGCCGATCGCTACCAGAAGAACCTCGCCGCGTTCCGCGGCAGGATCGAGGCGGCGATCCCGCGCTGGCAGGCGGCGCTCGCGCCCGTGAAGGGGCGGAAGATCATCACCCAGCACCGGACGCTGCCCTACTTCCTCGAGTGGACGGGGCTGCAGTCGGTGGGCGAGCTCGAGCCCCGCCCCGGCGTCCCGCCGCCGCCCGCGCACCTCGCCGACCTCGTCGGCCTGGCGAAGCGCGAGGGGGTGAAGGCGATCGTGCTCGAGAACTACTACGACCGGCGGTCGGCGGACGTCGTGGCGAAGTACTCCGGCGCCAAGGTGGTGCAGATCCCCGGCGACGTCGGGGGCGAGCCCGGGCTCGACGGCTACGAGAAGTACGTGGACATGCTCGTCACGCGCGTGGCCGGGGCGGCGCGATGAGCGGCGCGCTCGTGCGCCTCGAGGGCGCGGCCATCGGGTACGGCCGCCGGCCGCTCCTCCAGGGGCTCGACCTCGCCGTCGGACCGGGCGAGTTCCTGGCGGTGGTCGGCCCGAACGGCGGCGGGAAGACGACGCTCCTCCGGACCCTGCTCGGCGCCCACGCTCCGGTGGCGGGCCGCGTGGTGCGGCGGGAGGGGCTGCGCGTCGGCTACGTGCCGCAGCGCGAGCACGTGGACACCATCTGGCCCTTCACCGCGGGGGAGGTGACGCTGATGGGCCGCGTGCCGGTCCTCGGGCCCTGGCGGCGGCCCCGCCGCGCCGACCGGGAAGAGGCCCGGCGCGCGCTCTCCCGCGTGGGCGTGGAGCACCTCGCGGAGAAGCGCTTCGGCGAGCTCTCGGGCGGACAGCGCCAGCGCACGCTCATCGCGCGGGCGCTGGTCGCCGATCCCGAGCTCCTCGCGCTCGACGAGCCCACGAGCGGCATGGATCCCGCCGCCGAGCTGGGCCTCATGGACCTGCTGCGGGAGCTGCAGCGCAACGGCGCGCTCACGATCGTGATGGTCTCGCACCGCCTCGAGGCGGTGGCCAACTACGCCCGCGCGCTCGCGTTCGTGGACAAGGACCGGAGGCTGTTCCGGGTGGGCAGCCTCGACGAGATGCTCCGCCCGGACGCGCTCGGCGCGCTCTACGGCCGCGCGGTGGCGGTGCGCGAGGAGGCGGGGCGGCGGCTCGTGTACCCGCTCTCCTCGAACGGCGAGGAGGTGCTCCCGTGAGCGCGCTCCAGGAGTTCCTCGCCGCGCGCGAGATCTGGCAGGTCCCGCTCGCCGCGTCCGTCGTCGCGGGCGCGCTCCTCGGCGCGCTCGGGGTGTACGTCGTCCTCCGGCGCACGGTGTTCGTCTCGGCGGCCCTCACGCAGCTCTCGACGCTGGGCCTCGTCGCGACGCTCCTCGCCGAGGAGCGGTTCCACATCGAGACCGAGCACGCCTCCGAGCAGCTGCTCGTCGCGATCACGTTCTCGGTGGTGGGCGCGCTCGTGCTCGGCGCGCTCCGGTCGCGCCGGCTCCCCGCCGAGGCGACCGTCGGCACGGCCTGGGTGGTGTCGTCGGCGCTCGTGGTCCTCGGCGCGAGCCGCCTCGTGCACGCCGCGCACGATCTCGGCGGGATGGTCTTCGGCAACGCGGTGGCGGTGCCGGCGAGCGACCTCGCGGTCATCGCCGGGGTGGCGGTGCTCTGCACCGTGGTCCACCAGCTCTTCGCGAAGGAGCTCGCGTTCACGTCGTTCGACGCGGAGACGGCGCAGGCGGTGGGGATGCGCGTGCAGCTGTGGGACTCGGTGCTGTTCCTCACCATCGGCCTCGCCATCCCGGTCACGGCGAGGGCGCTCGGGGCGCTGCCGGTCTTCGCGTTCCTCACGCTGCCCGCGGCGGGGGCGCTGCTCCTCGGGGCGCGCTTCCGCGTCGCCTTCCCGCTCGCGGCGGCGCTCGGCGTGGTGGCGGCGGCGGGAGGGTACGTCCTCTCCTGGATCTGGGAGCTCCCCACCGGCGCGACGATGGTCGCGCTCGCCGCGTTCCTCGCGGCGCCCGCCGCGCTGCGGCGCTCGGCGTGGTGATCAGCGGGCCCCGCCGGCGCGGCCCGGGCCGGCCGCGTCGTCGAGGAGCTGGGGCAGCGGCGTCATCGTGCGCGCCGTGGCCCCGGCGGAGCGGCGGGGCAGGGTGACCGTGAAGGTGGTGCCGCGGTCGGGCGCCGACTCGACCGCGATGTCGCCGCCGTGCGCCTGCGCGATCTCGCACGCGATGTGGAGCCCGAGGCCGAGGCCACGGCCCTCCGCGCCGCTCGCGAAGGCGTCGAAGACGGAGGGGAGGAGCTCGGGCGGGATCGCCGGCCCGGGGTTGTGGACCGCCACCGAGGCGCTCGTCGAGCTGGCGCGAAGCTCGACCGTCACGACGGCTTCCGCCTCCGAGTGCTCGCACGCGTTGGCGAGCAGGTTCGAGAGGACCTGGGCGAGCCTATCGCGATCCCAGTCTCCCTCGCACCGCGGGGGGAGCCGCAGGTCGAAGCGGTGCTGCCGGTGGGAGGGCTCGGTCTCGGCCGCCGCCTGCCGGACGAGCTCGCAGAGGTCGATCTCGGCCCGCGTGAGCGGGATCCCGCGGCCGAGCCGGACGCGGGAGACGTCGAGGAGCTGCTCGACCATGCGCGCCATGCGCCGGGCGCTGCGGAGCACGCGCTCGAGGTGGCCGCGCACCTTCGCGTCCTCGCTGCGCCTGAGCGCGAGCGTCGCGCCGGCGACGACCGCGCCGAGCGGGTTGCGGAGATCATGGCCGAGCACGGCGACGAACGTCTCGGAGAGCCGGACCGCGCGGTTCAGCTCGTCGATGAGCCGCTCGCGCTGCGCCTCGGCGGTGTGGCGGTGGAGCGCCTCGCGGTTCAGCGCGGCGAGCTTCTCCGACGGAAGGGCGAAGTTGCCGGGCTGCTCCGGGGCGACGAGGCGGAGGAGGAGGAGCGCCTCCGGCCCGGGCAGCCGCGCTCCCTCGCAGCGCACCCGCTCGGCGCGCCCCGCGAGCGTGAACGCGCCGGGGAGCGGTCCGGTCGATCGCAGCCAGCTTGCCACGAGCTCGGCGAGCGAGGGATCGCCGGCGAGCTCCACGAGCGCTCGCCCCTCGAGCGCCGCGACGGGTGCGCCGAGCCGCTCGCCCGCGGCCTCGTTGGCCCCGAGCACCACCCCCGCGCGCGAGACGAGCAGGAGCGCGTCCGGCAAGAGCTCTGCGATGGCGCGGAACTCGGCGAGCACGCGATCACTCCCGGACGTACTCGCGGCTCGCTGCGGCGGCCGAGCGCTCGGAGGGGCGGAGGTCGCAGAGCTCGGAGGGCACCGCGGTCCTATGCGGTCCGTCGGGGGTCATGACCGATCCCTTGAGAGGTCTGCCCCCGGCGGAGGACCGGACGAGCGTGCCGGCGATGCGCGGAGCCTGCGGTACGCGGCGAAATGGCGGTGGCGCTACCCTGGCGGTCTCCGGTCACCTCTGTAGCGGATGGAGAAGCGTGCTCAGGCGTCGCGGCCGCGCCGCGCCACCTCACGCGCCTCCTGCGCGAGACCCTCCACCACGGAGTGGAAGCCCTTGAACTGCTCCATGCGCGCCGCGGGCAGCCGGCGGCGGATCTCGGCGGCGATCCGGGGGACCTTCGCGGTGCCGCCGGTGCAGCAGACGACGCCGATGTCCGCGGGCTCCACCCCGGCCGCGCGCACCGTCTCGTCCAGGCTGCCCAGGATCGCGTCCACCTCCCGGCCGCTCGCCTCCTCGAAGCCCGCGCGCGTGACCCGCTCCCGCACCTCGATGCCAGGGTAGGAGAACACGATCTCGGACTTCGTCGCCGAGGAGAGCGTGCGCTTCGCGCGCTCGATCGCCTCGAACAGATGGAAGCCCTGCGTGTCCTCCACGAGGATCGCGAGCTGATCCATGGAGCGGCGATCGTCCTCGGAGAGCGACCACCGCCGCACGTCGGCGAGGAAGCTGGCGATGTCGCGCCGCTGGAGGATCGACAGGTGCGCGGGGGAGCAGAGGTGCTGCACGATCCCCCGAGGCATCCGCAGGACGTTGTTCCCGAACGGCGCCCGGTACTGCACCTCCGCGCCGAAGTGCCGGCCGACCTGTGCCCGCATCAGCGAAGCGTCGAGCGCGTCGCCCGCGACCGCCACGCCGCCCACGGCGAGCACGTCGCCTCGCTCGAGCGCGCGGGGCCCGATGCGGAGCACGGTGAAGTCCGAGGTGCCGCCGCCGAAGTCGCCGATCAGCGCCAGCTCCTCGCGCTGCGCGGCGGCGCCGAACGCGCGCGCCGCGGCGACCGGCTCGGGCAGGAAGTGGACCTCCTCGAAGCCGGCGAGCTCCGCCGCCTTGCGGAGCCGGGCCTCGGCGAAGGCGTCGTCCTCTCCGTCGAAGTGGACCGGGCGCCCCAGGAGCGCCCGCCGCACCTCCGTCCCGAAGTGCGCGTCGGCCCGCACGCGCATGTGGCGCAGCAGGGCGGCGACCAGCTCCTCCGCGGAGACGAGGCGCCCGCGGAGGATCGTCCCGCGGAAGGATCGCGAGCCGAGGTGGTGCTTGATGGAGCGCAGCAGGCGGGCTTCGCCGCCGTGCTCGACGAACTGGCGAAGCGCCTCGCCGCCTACGAACACCCCGCCGGCGTCGGGGAAGCAGAGGATGCTCCGCAGGATCGTCGGATCGGACGCGTCGGGATCGAGCGGCACCGGGTCGAACACCCGATCCCCGTTCGCGGCGGCGAGGAGCGAGTTGCTCGTGCCGAAGTCGATGGCGTAGAGCGTCGGAAGATGGGGCATGCGGCTCTCCGGCGCGCCCGCCGCGGCGACCTCGTCTCTTCCGACCCGCGTCCGCCGGACGCCCGGCCAGCAGGGGCGAGCACGTTCCGAGGCGCGAGAGCGGCTGCCCGGCCAGCGACGTGACCGTGCCGATCGAGAGGGGGTGCGGGGGCGCGAGGTGACCTTCTCTGAGGGATTCGTGGCGCGGGTCGCACTTGATAACCCGTCGCCGGCGACGCCGCCAACCGTTGTCGTGCGCGAGCTGGACTCGCTGGCTGGAGGAGCTCCGCGAGCTTCTTCTGCCGGGCCCGACACCGGACCTGTTCAGGGTGGGACTCCCCGAGATGCTCACTTGCGTCGGGGGGACTTCTTTCCGCCAGAACCATTGAGAGCGACGGCCGCGCGGATGAGCGCCTTGAACGCATTCGCGTCGACCTCCTCACCCTCGTGAATGTCGATGGCGCGCCTTGCGTTCCCGTCGAGGCTCGAGTTGAAGAGCTTGGCAGGATCTTTCAACGAAGCGCCCTTGAAGAAGGTCAGCTTCACCGTCGACTTGTACGACTCTCCCGTGCAGATGCCCCCGTCATGGGACCACACCGGGGTCCCCATCCACTTCCACTCTTCCACGACCTCAGGGTCGGCCTCCCTGATGAGGGCACGCATCCTCGCAAGCGTATCGCCTCTCCAGTCACCCAGCTCGGCGATCCTTTCGCTGATGAGTCTCGAGGCCGCCTCGCCTGCTGCCTGTGAATGACTCTTCATCGTCCCGCCCTTCGTTCGCGACAGGCCGCGTTGCCCGTGGAGCGGCCGGATGAACGCCTCCTCATAATGGGCGACGTCGTGAGACACGACATCTTTGCGGGCGCCTCCGCGTCAGCGACTCGCCGGCAACACCACGCACGCCGTCTGCGACGGACACGACGCCTTCCGCTGGAGCTCGCACGCGCGCTTGCGGTCGCCACGCTCTGGTAGTACTCGCGCGGATAGGCTTTCCACGCCGAGCCAATCCGATCCCGGATGACGCCGGATGCTGTCCTCCAGCGCGGTCGTCATCTCTGCCATCAGCCCCGCCATCCGGAGCAGGTGGAGCCTCCCTTGATGGATGCTCAGGTCGCCGGGCGCGAGCTCGATGGCCGCGTCGAGGTGCTTCACGGCGCGACGGAAGCCCGCGAGCTCCTGGTCCGCGCCGCCCCGGCCATCCGCCTTCGCGTCACCGGCCGCGCGCGCTGCGAGCCCGACCTCGACGTTCGCGAGGCATTTGTGACCTTCGGCTCGCGTGTGGCCTTCGACGGCCTTGAGCCAGGCTTCACACGTCGCCTTCGCGGCGGCGAGGTCACCAGCCAGGAAACTTCCAGACCCACTGCGGACCATCTTCCAGGCTCGCGGTCGAGTCGGTGCTGGCGCCCGGAGTCCTGCTCGATCCGCCCCGATGCGGCACATCGTGCGCTCTCCTGCTAGCGTGTCGTGTTCGTCCATGGGAGGCGTACATGTCCGGAGTCGCTCGTTCACTCATCGTCTTCGGCTGGTATCTCGCGGGCTTCGGAATTGGGCTCGTCCTCATTCCGAACGTCCTGCTCGGGATCTTCGGCCTGCCGCCAACCGAGGAGGTCTGGATCCGCGTCGTCGGGGTGCTGGTGCTCGTCATCGCCTACTTCAATGTCCGGCTCGGGCGCGAGGAGTTCCTCCCCCATGCGCGGCTCACCGTTCACGCGCGCATGGCGGTGCTCGTCTTCCTGGTCGCGTTCGTACTCGCCGGGCTCGCCAAGCCGATCCTCATCCTGGTCGGCGTGATCGACTTCGCCGGCGCGCTCTGGACCGCCGCAGCGCTCCGGAGCCACGCGCGGAACGCGACCCAGCCGCTGGTTGGATGATCGGGCGTTCCGCACCAGGCCTGATGAGCGACGCGACTTCATCCGGGAGCGTCGGAACGAAGCGGTTGCCGTCACGCCCCGACCGCTGTTACGTTCCGCGGTCGCAAGGGGAGTAGTTCCCGCCGCACGAGCGGCGGAGGGGTGATCGACACACCGCCTTCGGGCCGGTCCCCCACCTCGCCACGCGCGAGACGAACGAGACCTTCGGACGGGGTAACCACACCCTGGCCGAGGTCGTTCGTCCGCCGCATCCGACCCCGGCCAGCCACTTTACGCGGGCACGCCCGCCGGGAGTCGTACTTGGAAGCGATCGTCAGCTCCTTCTTCCTGGTCGCCATCAGCGAGATGGGCGACAAGACTCAGCTCCTCGCGTTTTCGCTCGCGACCAAGTACCGCCGGCCGTGGGTCGTGATGGGCGGGATCCTCGCGGCGACCCTCCTCAACCACGCGCTCGCGTCGACCGTGGGGACGTGGGCGTCGGCGCACGTCCCGCCGCGGGTCATGGCGGGGATCCTCGCAGCGACGTTCATCGCGTTCGGGCTCTGGACCTTGAAGCCGGACACGCTCGAGGAGAACGCGCGGCCGGATCGCTTCGGCCCGTTTCTCACGACGACGTTCCTGTTCTTCCTCGCGGAGATGGGGGACAAGACGCAGCTCGCGACCGTCGCCCTGGCCGCGCGGTTCGGGTCAGTCCTGCTCGTCACCACGGGCACGACGCTCGGGATGCTCGCGTCGGACGGTCTCGCCGTGTTCCTCGGAGAGCGGCTCGCGGAGCGCGCGCCCATGAGGTGGATCCGAATCGGAGCCGCCGGCCTGTTCTTCGCGTTCGGCGCCGCCTCCGCGTGGACGGCGACCCAGGGCGCGTGACTCGACGCACGCGCCCTCCCTCCTCGCCGAGGGGCCGTCGAATCGGCGGCCGTCGTCTGGAGCCGCCTGCACGCCACGCGTGCGGAGCTTGTTCTTGAGGCCGATGATGACGCAACCGCCACTTGCGTCTGGCGCGCATCCACGTCCAGCGGCTGCCCGAGCAGGGCCTGTCGTGGGCTCAGGTGGCGCGCAATCACAGGTGCTCGGCGTCGAACGCGAGGCGGGCCGTTTGGGCCGGCAGCGGCTGCACCCGCAGCACGAGGTTGCGCCGCGAGTGCAACACACGGTGTTCCGTCGTGACGAGACCCGTCAATGGCAAGGACAGACCAGCCCCTGGCCGCCGTCGTGAGCGGTCTTCACGCTGTCCGGGCAGGTCGAATCCGAAGAGCACTGCAGCATCCGGGCGCCCAGCGTAGGGAGGTACTCGGCGCATGCGTACGCATAGCTGCTGTAGGAATTGGCGACGTCCGTCGTGAGCCCGAGAGCGGTCGCAATCGCGTTGCATTCAGCCAACGAGTTTTGCGCGTTGAACCACTTCGAGTCATTGCGCATCAGGCGCTGTCCGATCGATGCACACATGTCCGTGCACCCGACCGTTGAGGCGGTGCTGTAGTCCGGGTCGTAGCACCAGTAGATGTGACCCACCTTCGCGCAATGCGGATTCGTTGCGATACCGGCCGGCTCGACCGTCAGCGCTTCTGATTGCTGATCCAGCCCCACGCCCTGTTCCTGCGCCACCTCCTGTCCGCAAGCAACGAGCAGGAGCGCAGCCCCCATCGCCCAGATCACGCGCCTCATCGGTCACCTCCGCGTTTGGCCCTACGAATTACGCGCGGCTCCGTCGCAGCGGGGTATCGATCATCTGGGGTTGCGGCACCGTGCCTTGTACGCCTGTCCGTGCTGGTAGCGAGACCTCGCCGGCTCATCCGCTAGGCACCGGCGGGCCCTCGTGAAGCGCCTCGTCGTGGCGCGCGGGCTACTTACGAGCCCACCCGTATACGAGGAGGTCGGAGAGCGAAGGACCGCCCGGTGTTCGACGAGTTGGAAGACGTTCGCGCGGGTCGGGTTCAGGCGGTCGGCTGGTTAGGCCCCCTACACTGCTCGATGCGAGTCGACCGAGGGTCAAGACCTTCCACTTCCCACTTTTGACGACTGAACCCTTGGGCGCGTCCGTCACCCAGCCGCGTGCACCACGAAGAAACAGTTCTGGATGTCGTGCGGCAGCGTGTGGACCGACACCTCGCCGAAGCCGGCATCCGCAAGCATCGCCCGGGCGCGCTCCTCGCCCCACATCGTCCCGAGCCCGGCCCCGCCCTGCGCGAGCGAGACGGTCATGCAGTGCATGACCGACACGGCATAGAGGAACGGCGCGAGCGGGTGATCGACGTTCCGCTCGAGGGCGCTCGACGCGCGGATGTCCTGCATCAGGAAGATCCCGTCCGGCGCGAGACGCCGCTGGATCGCGCGCAGTGCGCCGGCGGGATCGGCCTGGTCGTGGATCGCGTCGAACGCGGTGACGAGCTCGTACCGCTCGTCGCCGACCGCCCCGGCGGCGTCCCGCACCTCGAACGCGACGTTGGTGAGCCCCTGCTCGGCGGCGGCTGCGCGCGCAGCGCGGATCGCCTCCTCTGAGAAGTCGTGCCCCGTGAACCGGCTCCGCGGGTACGCCCGCGCGAGCGCGACGAGCGCCCGCCCTGAGCCGCAGCCCACGTCGAGGACGGAGATCCCGCTCCGCAGGTCCTCCTCGAGCCCGGGCACGAGGGCGACGATCGCTTCGATCGCGCCCACGACGCTCTGCCCGCTGTCCTCCGCCATCACCTCGTGGAAGCGGTCGAACGCGGAGTACGGGACGCCGCTCCCTCTGCGGAAGCATTCGACGATCCTGTCCTCGACGGACCCGAGCAGCGCCACGTACTGGGCGTAGACCGCGACGTTGTTGGGCGTGGCGGCGCGCGTGAGGAGCGCCGCGTGCGCGGCGGGCAGGCGGTACCGTCCGCCTCGCGGCTCGTACTCGACCATCCTCGCCGTCGTCATCGCGCCGAGCCACTCGCGAACGTACCGCTCGTCCAGCCGCGCCTCGCGCGCGAGCTCCTCGCTCGTCGCGGGCGGCAGGCGCGCCATCGCGTCGAAGAGCCCCGTGCGGTGGCCGATCGAGGTCATGAGCGCCGTCCCGGCGTCGTCGAGCATGGCGACGAGTCGGCTCCCGAACGCCTCCACCGCCTGCGGGTCCGGTGTGGCCCGCGTGGATGCCGCATGCTGCTGCTCCATGGCCGCCCTCCTAGCCGCGGGATCTAGGCGCGGCGCAACGCCACAGCCATGACGGTGCCGGCAGGAGGTCGGTCGAGCGCCGCCTCGGACGCCATATCGAAGCCAACCAGGCTTGACCCGGGGGCCACGTCGCTGCGCCGTTCGCGTTTGGGCCTACGGGCAGACCGGCGAGAGGTCGACGAGGGGATCGCTGAGGTCCGGCAGGCACGTCGCGACCGGATCGTCGGCCCGCACGCACACGTGGTAGCTGAGCTCCGTCACCGTCGGAGCGTCCCACACAGTTCGGCACGCTTCCTCGGTGGCGAAGCTGAACCGCAGCCCGAACTCCTGCTGCCCGGGATCGAGCTCCGGCACCCACGGCGGACCGGAGTACTGCCTCCAGACCTCTTCCAGGAGCCCGCCGTCGAGCATCCTCATCGTCGTGTCGGTCCGCTGGTACGCGTAACACCGGATCGGGAAGTCGCAGACGTTCACCATACGATACCCGTGCACCCACTCGCCGGAGAGCTCGCCGCAGTGCACGTCCTCCACGTGCAGGCACGACGTGGCGACGTTGCACGACGCCCAGGGCGTGAGGAGTGCCGGCTCGATCCATCGCGGGCACCCGGTCCCGCCTTGAGCGCAGGGGCAGATGCACGTCGACGCCGGCGCGGCATCCACCTTCCCGCAGGAATCGACGTCGTAAAGGTGGTCGTCGACGCAGCTCAGGCTCGCCTGCGGAGCGCACACCGCCGGGACCGTCGCCTCGCTGCGAGGGGGCTCCGCGCAGCCGAGCACGAGCGCGAGCAGGATCGACAGTGACAGGGCGCGGCTCATCCTGGATTCTGGCCCGTGCGTGCGAGCGCGGAGAGCGCGAGCGACCCTCATCCCGTTCATGCCGTGTCCCCTTCGTAAACGGGCGCGGCCCTCGGGCGAGCGGAGCCGCGCGTTCACACCACGTGACGCGATGATACGCCACCACCGCAGGGCGCGCCCCGGAAACCCGGTGCCCTCCCGCGCCTCCGGGCCAACCCCGGAGCTCGGAGCAAAACCCCGAAGCCATCGAGGACGAGTAAGGCCTCGCTCAGCAGAGTTCTTCGCTGTGTGAAGCTCCTGGAGCGGCCCCGCCCGCGGTCACGCTGGCGTCGGGGAGCGGCGAAGTTCGCGCGCGCCATAGGGGCGGCCAATGCGCAGCCGCGACCGTCTTCAATTTCAAAAATGCCAGACGCGGCATTCGTCGCGGGAAGTCACGCGGGCCGAACAGGTCATCGTCCAGGCAGGCGGAGTCCCCGGCCAACGCCTACCGAACGCCATCTCGTGGTCCGGAAACGCGGCACGGCTGGACGCTGGCGGTTGCGAGCCGACGCGGCGCTGCCCGAACCGGCGGGCTGACCTCGCTTTCGAGCCGCCCTCCGGGTGAGGGCACGCAAGGTGGCCAGCGGCTGCGGCGCCGAAATGACCCGGCAGCGGCAGTCGCAGCGCGCGCGCCACACCTGCGGGGGAGATGGGGTTTCCCTTGATATCGGCGCCTGCGAATCGGCGCGACCTTCGCGCGAGAGCGATGAGCGCCCGTCGGTGCCCGCTCCGGAGGAAGACAGGCTCAAGTTCGTGCCGTAGAGCTCGTCAAGTGTCTGGAGAAGCGCATCGCTGTCAGCACCGATCGAACGGAACGTAACGCGACCTTGGTATGTGGTCAGCTCGATGTCCTTCCCGAGTGAGCCCGCGCGCCACGCCGGTCCGAGGACGATTTCAAGTGCCACACGCTTACCCCGGCTGCCCGCCGCGTCGCTCGCGCGAGTCGGGTGATACGGCGGCGGGAGCGACCGTCCGTCACCCGCTCGGCAAGCGCGAGCTGGAGCGACGAGCGCGGCGTTTCAGGGCAACACGTCCGTCGCCGGCGGACACGGCGCGCTGACATCCAATCGTGTCGCGACGCGCCCGATGTGCGCGCGACCGCGGAGAGCTCTCGCGCGCCGACGAGCTCGAGTCTCGCGACTGAATCGAGTACGACGTCGCCCAAAAGAAGAACGCCGGCCCAGCGAACTGGGCCGGCGCCTGGATGGTCGCGGTGCTGCAATCGGCAGCCGCTGCACCGCCCCGCCACGATGCGTGTCCGCGACTACTTCGCCGACGGGACCGCCTCGGCCGGCTTGGCCTGGGCCTTCTTCGGGGCCTTCTTCTTCGACTGGTTCGTCGTCTTCGCCGGCTTCGCCTCCTTCGCGGGCGCGACCGGGGCTGCCTCCGCAGGCTTCACGTCCGGCGCGGCGTCGGCGCGCGCGGCTTCGCCGGGCTGAGCGGCGTCGGGCTGGACGGCGCCGGGTTCCGCCTGCGCAGGCGCGGCGGCCGGCGCCTCCGCCTTGGCCGGCTCCTGGGCGAGAGCGGGGGATCCGAGCGAGATCATCGTCAGAAGCGCAGCCGCCGAGATCGTCTTGGTCACGTGTGGACTCCTCGAGGATGGGGGTTGAAGGTCGCGTCTCTTCGGCTCGGCGCGACGCCTGCCCAGCTTGCAACGCGGAGTGCGCTCGGCCATTCCCCTCGCGATGCGAATCGGCGTCGCGGCGGGTGCGTACGCGCGCACATCGGGAACTGTCAGCTCGCTCGGTGTTCCCCGACTGCACCGCGACGGCGACAGCTGGCGCGTGTTCAGTCGTAGAAGCCCTGGTGCGACTTCATCAGCGTCGCAAACTGGGCCTTCCCGTGGCCGAACCAGATCGTCGCCTTCTCGCGGTTGGCCAGCTCCCTGAGTCGCTTCGCGGTACGGACGTAACCAAGCGTGTCGTAGACGATCCCCGGCATGCGGAGGGGAGGGCCGTACTTCGTCGCCGTGTACAGGGCATCGGACGCGATGATGATCTTGCCCGTGTTGGACCGACCGTCACCCGCCGGCGAGCACGACCTGCAGTAACGGAGCGATCACCAGTGCGGGCAGCATCGCCCCGACCGGCGCCGGTCCTCGACGCCGATCCCCGCGAGCACGAGGTTCAGCCCGATCGCCGCGACGAGCAGCGCGCCGGTGCCGCAGACGGCGAGCACGCGCGAGTCCGTCGCCGGGTCCCGGGAGCGCCTGCGCGAGCGCCGCCGCGCGTCCCAAAACGAGAACGCCGGCCCAGTGAGCTGGACCGGCGTTCGGTTGGTTGCGGGGGCAGGATTTGAACCTGCGACCTTCGGGTTATGAGCCCGACGAGCTACCTGGCTGCTCCACCCCGCGTCAGTTGGGAAGGTCGAAACGAGGCGCGTTTCTACTGGCGAACCGGGGTGGGGTCAAGAGTTTTCGAGCGGCGTGCTCGCGGCGCTGCGCCCGCGGCTGCGGCGGAGAGAGCGGGCGCCCGCAGCGGGCGCTCTCTCGTCGAGCCCTGCGGGCGGCGCGATGATCTCGCTAGGCCTTCCCTTCGCGGCGGCGAAACGCGTCGAGGCTCCAGGGTCCGCCGCCGGCCGCGGAGAGGTACAGGAACAGGAACGCATACAGGGCTGCGGGCGCGCCCTGGTTGAGCACCGGCCAGAAGCCCTGCGGGGCGTGCGCGTAGAAGTACGCGACCGCCATCTCACCGGAGAGCAGGAACGCGACGGGCCGGGTGTAGAGCCCGACGAGCAGCAGGAGGCCGCCGAACGTCTCCAGCACGCCGGCGATGCCCGCCAGCGACGCGACCGGCGCCGTTCCCCCCTCCGGCATGATGGCGCCCGGGAACGCGAACAGCTTGGCCGTCCCCACCTGAATGAAGAGAAAGGCGGTGACGATCCTGAGGACGCTGAGCAACTGCGGCGTCCAGGATCGCCAGCGCGTGTCCGGACCGGGAACGTTCAAGGGGTCCTCCGCGGCTCACCGAGGTTCACCCTCGCGACGAACGCGAGGCCTGAAGATCGACACGGGCCGCCGGCGCCTCTCGATGAGCCGCATCGAGAGGATCACGCCCGGGCGGCGAAAGGTGGAGCCTCCGGTCCGCGGCGCCGTGCGCGCGAGGCGACGGCGCCGCGAACGACGGAGCTCACGCGCCGGGGCGCCGCCTCACTTCCAGCCCGGGAACGGGTAGACCGGCTTCGCCTTCGCGATCTGCGGCGGGTAGACCGTGACGGCCTTGCCGCCCTGGTACTGGATGACCGGCATCTTGTGCTGGTTCTGGTTCGTGAAGCCCTCGTACGTCTGGAACTTCACGTCGCCCATGATGCTCGACCAGGTGCCCGTCGCGAGGGCGTCGCGGATCTTCTTCCGGTCGGGTCCGACCTTCGCGACGGTCTCCGCCATGATGGTCATCGCTGCGTACGCGGTCGCCGCGTGGTAGGTCGGCCGCTTCTTGAACCGCGCCTCGTAGCGCTTCGCGAAGTCGGCGGCCCCCGGCCAGCCGGTGTCCGGCGTCCACTGCGTCACGGAGAACACGTTCGTCGAGATGTCCTTCTCGCTCTCGAACTGCGCGGTGTCGAACCCGGCGCCGCCGCCGAGGAACGCCTGGGGCTTCAGGCCCACCTCGCGCGACTGGCGCATGAGCAGGATGGCGTCGGCCACGTACGAGACCATGAAGACGAGGTCCGGGTTCTGCGCCCTGATCTTCGTGAGCGTGGAGCGGTAGTCGGGCGCGCCCTTCTGGTAGGCCTCGTCCGCCACGACCTTGAGCCCCTTCTTCTGCGCCAGGTCCTTGCCGAGCGTGCTCACGGACGTGCCGAAGTCGGTCGACTCGTAGATGAAGGCGATCGTCTTGGGCTTCCCGGCCGCGAGGACCGCGTCGAGGAGCGTCTCCGCGTACTCGTGCGCGGGGGCGCAGAGCCGGAACACCCAGTCGTACCCCTGCCGCGTGATGTCCTCCTTGGACGCCACCGGGATGAGGAGCGGAACCTTGTACTGCTGCGCGAGCTTCGCCATCGCGTTCGCGGGCGCCGACGAGTACGGGCCGACGATGGCGGGCACCTCGTCGCCGGACACGAGCTGCTCGGTCGCGCTCATCGCGACCTGAGGCTTCCCCGTGTCGTCCTGGCGGATGGCCTTCACGTCGATGCCCTTCGCCTTGAGGTCGGAGATCGCGAGGTCGGCGCCGTTCGTGAGCGCCTCGCCGATGGGTGCCTCAGGCCCGGTCACGGAGTTCACGAACCCGAGCGTCACCGAGTTCGCGGCCGCCGCGGGCGCGGCGGCGGTGAGCGCTGCGAGGAGCGGAACGACACGCTTCGTCATCACGAGGAACCTCCAGAGAGAGAGACCGACCAGGAGTCATGCGACGGACCGTGCGCGCGCGCCGCCCCACTCGCGAGGAGGGCCCCGCGCGGGATCTGCGTGGAGGCTGCCGGCCACCCACGGTTCGCTCCCGCCTCCTCGCTGCCCGCTCGGGCACGAGAGCGCCCGGGGGCGATGCATGCGGGGCCGCCGGGCCTTAGGACTCATGCGGTGGCCTCCCTGGACCTCGACACACCGCTCGTCCGCGCCCTCCTGCAAAACGCCCCCGTGGGGATCGCCATCCTCGACCGGGACGGGCGACACCGCGCGGTGAACGCGGAGTGGTGCCGTCAGACTCGCCGCTCGCCCTCGGAGGTCGTCGGGAAGACGGCCAGCGAGGTGTGGGGTACGCCCGAGAGCGTGGCTGCCGAGCGGGAGCAGCTGGAGCGCCTTCGCTCGGGCCGACCGGTCGAGTGGCAGGACTACACGCACCGGGAGGGCGAGGAGACCGTTCATTACCGCTGGGGCTTCACGCCGGTGATCGCGGACGACGGCAAGGTCGTCGGAGGGGTCGCGTTCACGCTGAAGGTCACGGACCAGGTGAACGTCGAGCGCGCGCTCGAGGCGCTCCAGCGCGCCGAGCAGGACCGCGACCTCTTCCTCGCCGCGCTGGGCCACGACCTGCGCGGCCCCCTCGGCGTCATCCGGACCGGCGCCGATCTCCTCCTCCGCTCGTCCGCGGCGCTGCAGCCCGACGTCCAGCGGATCGCCGCTCGGACCGTGCGGAGCGTGAGCCGGATGACACGCCTCATCTCGCAGCTCCTCGACTTCGCGCGGAGCCGGTCGGGGACGATGGCGCTCCACCCGAGCTCGTTCGACCTCCGCGAGGTGTGCGAGGAGGTCGCCACCGACGCCGCGGTCTCCGACACGCCGGCGACGCTCGAGCTCGCGCTCGGTCCGGCGTGCACGGGCTTCTGGGATCGCGACCGGCTCGAGCAGCTCGTCCACAACCTCGTGGCGAACGCGATCGAGCACGGCGCGCCCCCGGCGCGCGTGACGCTCCGCTCGGACGGCGGCGACGCCGTCCTGGTGGTGGCGAACGCGAACCGCGGTCCGCCGATCGCGCCCGAGACGCTCCCGCGCCTGTTCGAGCCGTTCCACCAGCCCGACCGCGAGCACCGCTCCGGCCTCGGGCTCGGCCTGTACATCGCGCGGTCGATCGCCGAGGCGCACCGCGGCGCGCTCACCGCGGAGTCCGACGCGCAGGGGACCCGCTTCACGCTCCGGCTGCCGCGATCGTGAGCGCGGTTGCGCGGCGCCCGGGTCGGGTGCGCCGCGCCGCGCTCGGACCATCGAGCGGCTCCGGGCGATCCGACGAACGTCAGCTCCTGCGAGCGGCGCTCGCCTCCTGCTCGGCCGCGGCGCGGAGCGGCTCGACCGCGTAGCGGCGCATCGGCGCGCGCATGACGGGCCGCAGGAACGGGGAGAGGAGGCGGTAGGCGCCCTTCATCCGCACCGCTCCGTGGAGCGTGTAGCGCATCCCGCCTGGCTCGGGGATGAACTCGCTCACGAAGGTCGCGTCGTAGCGGCGCTTGGACTCCTCGAGCGCGAGGCAGGTGGGGGAGACCTGGCGGAGCCGGTTCGGCACCTTGCCCTCGCGCCGGTGCTGAACCTCCACGACTAGCTCCCCGCCCTCGGCGCGCACCACGCGCGCCGCCACGATGGTCGCCGGGAAGATCGTCGGCCAGCGGGCGGGGTCCGCGTACAGCGCGAGCACCTGCTCGGCTGCAGCGTCGATGTGCGTCGAGATCGTGACCCGCACCGGCGAGCCCGAGCGCCCGGACCCGAGCTCGGGGTCGCCCTCGGCGGGCCGCTCGGAGCGCGCGCCGTTCGCGCGCGGGAACATCCGTCTCGGCATCGTCACGCCTCCCGCGCGCTCGGCGGCGCGCCCTCGGAGCGAGCCCGGCTGCGCGAGGGAGCCACGCTCGCGCCGCTCGAGACGTAACGGCGGGAGCGCGGGAAGCGAACGTCAGTCCCCGCTCGGCACGCACCGCGTCGAGTCGAGCGTCACCGCCTGCCCGGTGCCCTCGTGCACGAGCAGGCACGCGTCGCCGCGCATCACGAGGCGAAACCGTTCGGGCATCCCGAGCTCGCGTCCGGAGACCGGCAGGCCGCAGGGATCGCGCAACGGCGCTCGCTCGACGCTGAGGGCGCTCGACCGCGTGAGCGCGTCGTCCGCGAGCGTGACCGGCGCACCGTGGAGGGCGGCGCTCACGGCCGCGGCGAGCGCGGCGCGGCTCGCGGGGGTCGGCTCGACGATCACGGCCGGCACCTCGTGGGGCTCGGAGCGCACCGTCCGGCAGCCGGCCGCGAGGAGCGCGGGCGCGAGCACGAGGAGAGTCGTCAGGGCGCGCATCGCGCTCACCTCGTCACGATCCGGTTCTGGCGCCAGGGCGACTTGACCACCTCGCCCTCGCCCGCGAGCGCTTCCTGCGACACGAGCGCCCGCGCCGCGGCCGTCGTCGCAGCCGCCGTCAGCGGGCAGCTCCCGGTCGCGCGGTACGCGAGCGCCGCCGCGAGGCGACCCTCGCGGGCGTCGCCGAGCGCGTGGTCGAAGTCGTCCGACACCGCGCAGCCGGGCACGCCTGCGCCGCCGCTCCCGCCCGGCACGAAGCCGTCGCCGTAGCTCCCGAAGCCCTGGTCGTTCACGCCCTGGACCTGGATGGCGAAGTAGGTCGTGCCGCAGTTGTCCTGCGGCGAGAAGCTGTACGGCTTGCCGCAGGTCGTGGCGCCGATCTGGATCACGCTCACGCCGATGCCGCGGAGGCCGTTGATGATGGACTCGCTCGCCGAGCACGTCCCCGAGCCGGTGAGGACGAAGACGCGGTCGAGCCCGAGGAAGGGCAGGGCGGCGCCAGGCGCGCTCGAGAAGCCCTGCGTCGCGTCGAGGAACGGCATGGGGGGGAACGGCAGCCCCGTGGCCGGATCCCGCGTGGCGATCTTGTCGTTGAACACGAGGCGCTCGAACGCCTTTCCGGACGTCGCGGTGGGACCCGCGATCATGTAGGCGAGCTCGCTCGCGATGGCGAGATAGCCGCCGCCGTTGTACCGGAGGTCGAGCACGAGATCGGCCACCCCCGCGCCCCGGAGCTGCTCGATCGCCGCGACGAGCTGCGACTCGGCGGTCGCGAAGTGGTCGTTGAAGAGGACGTACCCGACGGTGCCGCCGCTGGTCGGGATCGTGAGGGTGGTGGGGACGGGCGCGCTCTCGACGTTCGCCGAGGTGATCCACACCGTGCGCGTGCCGAGCGCGTCGGCGAACGTCAGGCTGTGGGTCTCGCCCGCCGCCGCCGGGAACAGGCCGGCGTTCAGCGTGGCGACGTCGCTGCCGTTGACGAGATCCACGCCGTCCACATCGAGGACCTCGGCGCCGCGCGCGATGCCGGCCAGCGCGGCGGGCGAGCCCGGCTCCACGTACGCGGCCACGATCCGGCGCGGCGGGGCGGGCGCCAGGACCACCCACTGCACGCCGTAACCCGCCTCCACGCCGGACTGGGAGAGCGCCACCCAGGCGTCGGTCGGATAGGTGAAGTGGAACCGGTCCTTCGGGCGCCCCGACTCGGTCAACGCGGGCGTCTTCAGCACGTCGAAGTAGCTCACGGCCGTCGCGTAGTGCGCGGGATCCGCGTCCGGGACCTCGCGGTACCAGAGGTAGAGCTCGTCGATCCAGGAGCGGAGCCAGGCCTTCTCGTCGGCGAGCGTCCCCTGCCGGTCGGCGTACGGCGCGCCGGTGGAGGGGTCGATTCCGGCTCGCGGCGCGGCACATCGCGCCGCGAACTCCGTGGAGGGCGGAAGCGAGGCGCCATCGCCGGACGAGTGGCACGCCGCGGTCGCCGCGAGGATCGCAATCGCGATCGGCAGGAGAGCAGGGAGGCGCGGCGCGCGGGCCAGGGAGCTGGGCATGGGAGGTCTCCTCCGGAGGTGCTCGAGCGGCGGAATGCTTGCACGGAGCGTGCGGAGCCCGCAAGCGAGGTGACCCCACCGGATTCCACGTACCGTGGGTCCTGCCCGCCCTCTGCTGCGCTCGTGACGGGGGCGCGCAACTCCTCACGCGCCACGCGCCGTCGGCCATCTCTTCGCGGGTGTACCATCCCACCGGAACGGGTCGGCGGACGGCCCGGCGACGAGGGGGCAACGTGAAGATCGTTCTCTTCGGGGCGACCGGGATGGTAGGGCAGGGTGCGCTCCGGGAGTGCCTGCGCGATCCCGACGTCGAGCGCGTCCTCGCGATCGGGCGCAGCCCGACCGGTCGGCGTGACGCGAAGCTCCGCGAGGTCGTCCGGGCGGATCCTTCGGATCTCTCCGGTCTCGAGGGCGAGCTCGCCGCCTGCGACGCCTGCTTCTTCTGTCTCGGCGTGTCGTCGGCGGGGATGTCGGAGCGCGACTACCGGCGCGTCACCAAGGAGCTCACCCTCGCGGTCGCGCGGACGCTCGTGGCGTGCAATCCCCGCATGACGTTCGTCTACGTTTCGGGGGCGGGGACGGACAGCACCGAGCGCGGGCGGTCGATGTGGGCGCGGGTGAAGGGGGAGACCGAGAACGCGCTGCTGCGGCTCCCGTTCGCGTCGGCGTACATGTTCCGGCCGGGCTTCATCCAGGCGCTGCACGGCATCACCTCGCGGACGAGGCTCTACCGTGCGCTCTACCCGCTGCTGTCGCCGCTCTTCCCGGTGATGAACGCGCTCTTCCCGGACCTCGTGACGACCACGGAGCGGCTCGGGCGGGCGATGCTCGCCGTCGCGAAGGGCGGGGCGAAGAGCCCGGTGCTCGAGACCCGCGACATCAACGCGCTCGCGCGCGGAGCGGCGTCTCCCTCGACGCGCTGAGCGGGGGCGTGGGCGCCGCGCCGCTCGTGGACCGGACGCTCCGACGGCGCGCGGTCCTCCCGGCGCCGGCATCGCCGCTCGCGCACCGTCGCCGCGCGCGATGGGCCCGGCTTCACGAGGCAGGCCCCGCGAAGCGTCGGCGTGATCGCGCCACCGCACATACAAGGCGCCGGAGAGGAGGACACCGCGATGGGAAACCCGTTCGTACACGTCGAGCTGAACACGACCGATCCCGAGAAGGCGAAGGCGTTCTACGGCAGGCTGTTCGACTGGAAGCTGGAAGACGTCCCGATGGGACACGGTGGGTCGTACACGATGATCAACGTGGGTGAGGGGACGGGCGGCGGGCTCATGAAGCACCCGATGCCCGGGGCGCCCTCGTCCTGGCTCGCCTACGTCCTCGTGGACGACGTCGCCGCGGCGACGAAGAAGGCTCAGTCGCTCGGCGCCACCATCCTGAAGGACGTCACCGAGGTGCCCGGCGCCGGCTGGTTCAGCCTGATCGTCGATCCGACCGGCGCCGCCCTGGGCCTGTGGAAGTCGAAGTAGAGGACCGATCCCAACTTCCCGGACCCGACTCCCGTCCTCGCCGCGCCCCGCCGCGGGCGCCCCTGGCGCGGGATTCGCCGGGAGCGCACATTCACTCTGGGGCGCCTCGCTTCGCGGGGCTGCAGGAGGCTCGGGCGAGGGGGCGCAGGCATGGCGAGGGGCACGGCGAGCGTCGGGCTTTGGGCAGTCGTTCTCCTCCTCGCCGCGTGCGGCGGCGGTCCCTCGACACGCGAGCCCACGCCTGAGCCGACTCCGTCCCCGGATCCGACCGCGCCCGGCCCGAGCGCAACGCCGGAGCCGCCGGCGTCGCAGCCGTCGCCGCCTCCCGCCGCGACGCCGCCGTCGTCTCCGGAGTCGCCCCCTCCGCCGGCGCCGGCCGCCGACGCGTGCGCGGGCCTCGTGCCCGCCGCGCTGGGCGAGGCCGTCGAGCACAGCCTGCCGCTCGACGGCTTCTACTTCTGCCGCGAGCCGATCACCGACGGGACGGGGGACTGGATCGGCGTCGGCACCGGCTACAAGCAGAGCGCGTACCGGTTCCTCGACGCCGCGACCGGCGCGGGAGACGACACCGTCGCCTTCCAGGTGTCGCTGCTCGCAGAGGGCTTCCCCATCGCGCCGCAGCCGCACGGCTATCACCTGAACCACGGCGGCGATTACCTGCCGGGCCTCTTCGAGCGTCGTGACGCGCGCGGAGCCCTCCTCGGCGGGGACGGGCCGCTCGGCCGCGTGCGCCAGCTCCACCCGGTCCCGGGAGGCG
The DNA here is from genome assembly GCF_022690805.1 of Anaeromyxobacter sp. SG66. Lineage (NCBI taxonomy): Bacteria > Pseudomonadati > Myxococcota > Myxococcia > Myxococcales > Anaeromyxobacteraceae > Anaeromyxobacter > Anaeromyxobacter sp. SG66. Next base: position 125,121 of record NZ_JALCZC010000003.1, on the reverse strand, counting down.
GGAGCGCGCTCCTCACGACCACGGAGGGCATGATCACGAACGACCGCCACCCGGACGGGAGCCCCATCCTGCGGCTCGAGTACGTGCGCGAGGACGGGTCGCGCGCCGGAGCGGCGGAGCTCGATCGCGCTCCCTATCAGCTCGGCGTCGCCCGCACCGGCGAGGCGCTCGTCGTCGCTCTCGACGGCGCGCGCTGGTTCGGGCGGGACGCCGCCCCGCTCACGGGCTGGTTCCCGCTCACGCCGCCGCTCGGAGCGACGAGCGTCGGCGACGACACCGCTTCGCTCGCGGACGGGACGGTGGCGCTGCGCGTGAGCGGGGTCTGGACGCACGTCTTCGCGCCGGGGAACGCGGCGGCGTCTCCTGCCCCGCAGTGGCTCGCGGATCGGCCGGGGACGCGGGTGTACGTGGTGCGGGGAGGGCGCGCGAACGCGGTGGTCGGGCCCCAGCTCGCGTGTCCCTCCACCGCCGAGATCGAGATCCTGACGCCGTCCGGCACGTCGTGCGGGAAGATCCAGCTGCCGCTCGAAGGCTGCGCCTGGGCGTTCGTCGGGGCGGACGGCACCGCGATGGCGATGAGCCACGAGGCGAACGTCTGCGCGTGGCGCTGGTGGCGCGGGCTCCTGAGGTAGCCGGACCGCCGCCCCCCTCTGTCACCGCGCCGCGCGCTCACACGCCGCCGCGCGCTCGAGCAGCAGCTTGCGCTCACAGGTGAACGGTTTTTTGCGGCGGCACGCCCCGACAGGCTTGCGGGCGTCGGGCCGCGCGTCTCCCGGTGGGCTCCTATATTCGGCCGCGATGCGGGTACACCTCGTCGACGGCACCTTCGAGCTCTTCCGGGCGCACTACTCGAAGCGGCCCGGCCACGTCGCGCCGGCGGGCTGGGACGCGAAGGCCACCGTCGGGCTCGCGAGCTCGCTCCTGGCCCTCCTGCACGACGAGGGCGAGGCGGTCACCCACGTCGCGGTCGCGTTCGACAATCCCATCCGCTCTTTCCGGAACGACCTCTGGCCGGGGTACAAGACCGACGACGGGGTGCCGCGGGAGCTGCTCGCGCAATTCGACGCCGCCGAGGCGGCGGTCCGTGCGCTGGGCGTGACCGTCTGGTCGATGCGCGAGTTCGAGGCCGACGACGCGCTGGCCACCGGCGCCGCCCGCTTCCGCGACGCGGCGGTCCAGGTGCGCATCCTCACGCCCGACAAGGACCTGGGGCAGTGCCTGTGGGGACGCCAGGTCGTGCAGGTCGACCGCATCCGCAAGCGCGAGATCGACGAGGAGGCGCTCCTCGCCCGTCGCGGCATCCGGCCCGAGAGCGTCCCCGACTACCTGGCGCTCGTGGGCGACGAGGCGGACGGGATCCCCGGGCTCGCCGGGTTCGGGGCGAGGACCGCCTCGGCGCTGCTCGCACGGTTCGTCCACCTCGAGGACATCCCCCTCGACCCGGGGCGCTGGCCCGCCGGTATCCGCGGCGCGGCGACGCTCGTGCGCGCGCTGGACGCGGGACGGGAGGCGGCCATCCTCTACCGGCGGCTCGCCACGCTCGTCCGCGACGTGCCGCTCGCAGAGTCGCTCGAGGACGTGCGCTGGCAGGGCATCCCGCGGGCGCGCTTCGAGGCGTGGTGCGACGAGCTCGGCGCTCGCTCGCTCGTCCCGGCGCTGGACGCGCGCCGCGCACGCTGGGACGGCGGCTGATCGCCGCCGCGCCGGGGCAGGGGGCGCCGCGGGCGTAACGGGACGCCACACCCGAGAGGGCGGATTATTCCGGGTCGGCGGCCCGTTCCCGATCGGCGGCCGGTGCGGGGTCGAGGAGCAGTCCTCGCCCCCGGCACCGGTGTGTCCATCGCGCAGAAGCTGCGCTCGCCGCGGCGCCCGGGCACCTCGGATCGGCTCCATCCGGCGGTCGTCGGGGAGATCGACGGCCTCGGCGGGCAGCGTCGGCGGCGCATCCCCTGCGCGCTGGCGCTCGCGGACGCGCGAAGTCCACATCCGCCGGCCGACGTGAAGACAGTCGCCTGACACATCGTGTAATTTCCACGGCTTCCAGGAACTGTCCGGCGCAGACGTGAAAGCAGCCCAGGGGCGGGTGCCGGAGCCTCAGCTCTCTGGGCCGAAGAATCGCCCCGGGCGAAGATCAGAAGCAGTCGAGTACGAACAGTGAAGGTTCCCCGCTCGTGAGATGCAGGGGCACCAAGGAAGAGGACATGACGACGAAGACCTCCACGATCATCTGGACGGATATTGACGAAGCGCCTGCGCTGGCCACGTACTCGCTGCTCCCCATCGTCCAGGCCTTCACCCAGGGTACCGGCGTCGCCGTCGAGACGCGGGACATCTCGCTCTCCGGCCGGATCATCGCGAACTTCCCGGAGAACCTGACCGAGAGCCAGCGCATCCCCGACTACCTGGCCCAGCTCGGCGAGCTCGCGCGGACGCCCGAGGCCAACATCATCAAGCTGCCGAACATCAGCGCCTCGATCCCCCAGCTCAAGGAGGCGATCAAGGAGCTGCAGGGGAAGGGCTACAAGCTCCCGGACTACCCCGAGAACCCCAAGGACGACGCCGAGAAGGCGATCCAGGCGCGCTACGCGAAGTGCCTCGGCAGCGCCGTGAACCCGGTGCTCCGTGAGGGCAACTCCGATCGCCGCTCGCCGCTGTCCGTGAAGGCGTTCTCGAAGAAGCACCCGCACAAGCTCGGCGCCTGGACGTCCGACTCGAAGGCCCACGTCGCGCACATGACGAGCGACGACTTCTACGGCCACGAGACCTCGATGACCGTCCAGCAGGCGATGGACTACCGGATCGAGTTCGTCTCCGCGGACGGCAAGGCCACCGTCCTCAAGAAGAAGGCGCCGCTCAAGGCGGGCGAGATCATCGACTCGACCGTCATGAGCATTCGCGCGCTGCGCAAGTTCTACGAGGAGCAGATCGAGGACGCGAAGAAGAACGACGTCCTCTTCTCGCTGCACCTCAAGGCCACCATGATGAAGGTCTCCGACCCCGTCATGTTCGGCCACGCCGTGACCGTCTTCTTCAAGGACGTGTTCGAGAAGCACGCGGCCGCGCTCAAGCAGGCGGGCGTCAACCCGAACCTCGGCCTCGGCGACCTCTACAAGAAGATCCAGGCGCTGCCGGCGGAGACGCGGGCGGAGATCGAGGCCGACATCAAGGCCGTCTACGCGAAGCGCCCGGCGCTCGCGATGGTCGACTCCGACAAGGGCATCACGAACCTCCACGCGCCGAACGACATCATCGTCGACGCGTCGATGCCGGTCGTGGTCCGTGAGTCCGGCAAGATGTGGGGCCCGGACGGCAAGCTCAAGGAGACGAAGGCCGTCATCCCGGATCGCTGCTACGCGACGATGTACCGGGAGATCATGGAGGACTGCCGGAAGAACGGGGCGTTCGACCCGGCGACCATGGGCAGCGTGCCGAACGTCGGCCTCATGGCGCAGCAGGCCGAGGAGTACGGCTCGCACGACAAGACCTTCATCGCCCAGGGCAACGGCACCGTCCGCGTCGTGAACGACGAGACGGGCGCGACGCTGCTCCAGCAGTCGGTCGAGGAGGGCGACATCTTCCGCATGTGCCAGGCGAAGGACGCCGCGATCCGTGACTGGGTGAAGCTCGCGGTCACCCGCGCCCGGGCCACCGGCGCGCCGGCGGTGTTCTGGCTCGACAAGGCTCGCGCGCACGACGCGCAGGTCATCGCGAAGGTCGAGAAGTACCTGAAGGACCACGACACGGTCGGCCTCGAGATCCGCATCCTCGAGCCCGTCGAGGCGATGCGCTTCTCGGTGAAGCGGATCCGCCAGGGCCAGGACACGATCTCGGTCACGGGCAACGCCCTCCGCGACTACCTCACGGACCTGTTCCCGATCCTCGAGATCGGCACCAGCGCGAAGATGCTCTCGATCGTCCCGCTCCTCGCCGGTGGCGGCCTGTTCGAGACCGGGGCGGGCGGCTCGGCGCCGAAGCACGTGCAGCAGTTCGTGAAGGAGGGCTACCTGCGCTGGGACTCGCTCGGCGAGTTCTCCGCGCTGGGCGCCTCGCTGGAGCACGTCGCGGCGACGTCGAAGAACGAGAAGGCCGCTGTCCTCGCCGAGGCGCTCGACAAGGCGATCGGCAAGTTCCTCGACAACAACAAGTCGCCGGCCCGCAAGGTGGGGCAGATCGACAACCGCGGCAGCCACTTCTACCTCGCCCTGTACTGGGCGGAGGCGCTCGCGGAGCAGACGAAGGACAAGGACCTCCAGGCGCGCTTCGCCAAGCTGGCGAAGCAGCTCGGGGAGAACGCCGCGAAGATCGACGCGGAGCTGATCGCGGCCCAGGGGAAGCCGGTGGACACGGGCGGCTACTACCGGCCGGATCCCAAGAAGACGGCTGCGGCGATGCGCCCCAGCCCGACGTTGAATGCAATCGTTGACGCTATGGCGTAGTAGCAGGGAATCGAACCAGATCTTCTCGAGGAGATAGAAATGGCTAGACCGAAGATTGCATTGATTGGTGGCGGTCAGATCGGCGGCGTGCTGGCGCAGCTCGCCGCGCTGCGCGAGCTGGGCGACGTGGTCCTCTTCGACATCGTCGAGGGGCTGCCCCAGGGCAAGACGCTCGACATCGCCGAGGCGGCGCCGGTCGACGGCTTCGACGTGAGCCTCAAGGGCACGAACAGCTACGAGGACATCAAGGGCTCGAACGTCGTCATCGTGACGGCCGGCCTGCCGCGCAAGCCGGGCATGAGCCGCGACGACCTCATCGCCGTGAACTCGAAGATCATGACGTCGGTGGCCGAGGGCATCAAGCAGTACGCCCCGGACGCCTTCGTCATCGTGATCTCGAACCCGCTCGACGCGATGGTGACGCTCTGCCAGCGCATCACCGGGTTCCCGCACCACCGCGTGGTCGGCCAGGCCGGCGTGCTCGACTCGGCGCGCTTCGCGGCGTTCATCGCCTGGGAGCTCGGCGTCTCCGTGAAGGACGTCACGGCGGTCACGCTGGGCGGCCACGGCGACGACATGGTGCCGCTCGTCCGGTACACCAGCGTCTGCGGCATCCCGGTGATGGAGCTCCTCGAGCAGAAGTACGGCGCCGCCAAGGCCGCCGAGGTCATGGCCGCGATGGTGAAGCGGACCCGTGGCGCGGGCGGTGAGGTCGTCGCCCTGCTCAAGACGGGCAGCGCCTTCTACTCGCCGGCCTCCAGCGCCATCGCGATGGCCGAGTCGTTCCTCAAGGACCAGAAGCGGGTCCTCCCGACCTGCGCGTTCCTCAAGGGCGAGTTCGGCGTCGACGGGCTCTACGTCGGCGTTCCGGTCGTCATCGGCGCGGGCGGCGCCGAGCGCATCCTCCAGCTGAAGCTCAACGCGGAGGAGCAGGCGATGATGGACAAGTCGGTGAAGGCGGTCCGGGATCTCGTCGGCAGCATGAAGTAGCGCGCTCCCGCGACGAACGAAGCTCGAGGCCCCGGTCGCCGAAAGGCGGCCGGGGCCTCTTCGCTTCAGGCCGGGCCTGCGCGGGAGAGGGCAGGGCGGCTTCAGGGCGAGGTCGCGCCGGAGCTTGCCGCGCGCGGGGCGTCGGAGAGCCCCGCCTCCTCCGCGGAGATCCGGGCGAAGACCGACCAGTCGAGGTCGCCCCAGCCGCGCGCGAGCGCCGCCAGCATGCGATCGCGCACGAGGCTCGCGAGGGGGAGGGGGACCGCGAGCCGCTCGCCGGCCTCGAGCAGCAGCCGGTTGTCCTTGATGCCGAGCGGCAGGGCGAACCCCGGCGGCGAGAACCGCTCCTCCACGAGGAGGCTGCCGTACCCGCGGTAGACCGGCGCATCGAAGAGCGTGCCGAGCAGGACCTCCAGGAACTTGCGCCGATCGACGCCCCCCTTCGCGACGACGGCGGTCGCCTCCGCCAGCCCCTCGATGGCGGCGGTGATGAGGAAGTTCCCCGCGAGCTTCACGAGGTTCGCCTCGGGCGGGCGCGCGCCGACCACGAGCACCTGCCGGCCCATCGCCTCGAACAGCGGCCTGGCGAGGGTGATGTCTGCCTCGCGGCCCGCGGCGACGATGGACAGCTTCGCCGCCGCGGCGGCGTCGGGTCGGCCGAACACCGGCGCCGACACGAGCCGCCGGCCCGCCTCCTCGTGCCCGCGCAAAAGCCGCTCCGCCGTGGCGACGCCGATCGTGCTCATCGACACGTGGAGCCCGCCGCGGGGGAGCCCGGCGAGGAGTCCGTCCGGGCCGGAGACCACCGCCTCGAGCGCGCGGTCGTCGGAGACCATCGTGAGCACCACGCCGCCGCGGGCGGCCTCGGCGGGCGTGCCCGCGACGGTCGCCCCGTCGCCCGCGAGCGCCTCGGCGCGCGCGCGGGTCCTGTTCCAGACCGTCACGTGGTGACCGGCGCGCAGGAGGTTGCGCGCCATGGGCTGCCCCATCGAGCCCAGCCCGACGAATCCGACGTCCATGACATTGCCCCGGCGCTCACCCTAACCACCGGCACCGGCCCCGGCCCGCGCGACCCTGAGCGAAAGGCGCGTCGCCGGACGCTCGCCCGGAGGGATGGCGCCGGAGCGCCGCGCTACGGCCCGACCGTGCCCGCGCCGGCACGATCCGGGACGAGCCCGGCCCCGCGCGCCTCCTCCTCGAGGAACGCCCACAGCGCCGCGATGCGCGGGACGTCGCGCAAGGCGCGGTGCGCCACGAGCCAGAGCGCGCCCCCGCGCAGCGGCGGCAGCGAGCGCCGGAGCGCCGGCGCGAGCGGGATCTCCACGAGGCCGCAGACCTTCGCCGTGTGCGGATCGGACAGGAGGACCCCGGCGCCAGCGGCCGCGGCCGCGAGCTGCGCCCCCATGTGGCTGGTCCTGAGCACGATCGCCGCCGGCGGCACCCGCTGCGTGACGAGCTGGGCGGGCGGCAGGTGGCCGAGGTCGTCGCCCCAGGTGATCCAGCGGGCCTCGTCGAGCCGGCGCAGCACGCCCAGCTCGACCGCGTAGGCGGGGGCGCCGTACACGCCTCCCCGCGTCTCGCCGAGCTTCTTCACGACGAGGTCCCCCGACGCCGGGCGGGTCGTCCGCAGCGCCAGGTCGGCCTCGCGGCGGGTCAGGTCCGCGTACGTCACGCTCGCGTCGACGGAGAGCCGCAGGCGCGGGTGACGGCGCAGCAGCCGCGGCAGCGCGGGCGCGACGAGGAACTCCACGACGCCGGGCGGCGCGGTCAGCCGCACCTCGCCTTCCGCCAGCGCCTCGCGCCCCTGCGCGGCGAGCGCGAGCCCGGTGGCGGCCCGCTCCATCGCCTCCGCGTGTGGCCCCAGCTCCTCTGCGAGCGCGGTGGGGAGGACGCCGTCCGGCGTCCGATCGAACAGGTGGGCGCCCAGGGCCGCCTCGAGCGCGTCGAGCCGGCGCGAGGCGGTGGAGGCGTTCACGCCGAGGCGCGCGCCGGCGCCGGAGAAGGAGCGCGCCTGCAGGAGCGCGAGCAGGACCTGCGCGTTGTCCCAGCGGAGCCTTTGCATGGATGCAGAGGTAGCCCGCAGGACTGCGCGTTGCCATGCGTTCGCGCGGAGGTCAGATCGGAGACGAAAGGACCTCGAAAGGACCTCCACCCATGACGCTCCTCCGGAACCCCTCGCAGTCCCCCCTTCACGCCGACGGCCCCGTGGAGCTCGCCCCGCCCCCGCTGCACGTCGTCTTCGGCGCGGGCCAGATCGGTACGCGCCTCGCGATGGAGCTCCTCTCCCGCGGCCTGCGGGTCCGGATGGTGCGGCGTGGCCAGCCCGGTCGCGCGCTCCCTGGCGTGGAGTGGCGGCGCGCCGACGCCGCCGATCGCGAGGCCGCGACCGAGGCCGCCCGCGGCGCGGCGGTGGTCTACGACTGCGCCAACCCCGCGGACTACCACCGCTGGGACGAGGTGCTCCCCCCGCTGAAGCGCGGCGTGCGCGACGCCGCCGCCCGGGCCGGCGCGCGGCTCGTCGTGCTCGACTGCCTGTACATGTACGGTCGGCCGGACCGAGCGCCCTTCGACGAGGACACGCCCATGAACCCCTGCAGCCACAAGGGCGAGCTGCGGGCGATGCTGGCGCGCGAGCTCGTCGAGGCGCACGCGCGCGGCGAGGTCCGGGCGACGACCGGGCGCGCCTCCGACTACTTCGGGCCGGAGGTGCCGACGGCGCTCCTCGGCGCCCGGTTCGCCGAGCGGATCCTCGCGGGGAAGCCCATCGAGATGGGCGGCGACCCCGACCAGCCCCACGGATACAGCTACGGACCCGACGTGGCCCGGGGCCTCGCGGTGCTCGGAACGAGCCCGGCGGCGGACGGCCGGGTGTGGCACCTGCCGCTGGCCTGGACCGGCACCACGCGCGGCCTCGTCGAGGCGATCGGGGCGGCGCTGGGCCGGCGCGGCCGGGTGCGGGCAGTGCCGGACTGGGTCATGCGCGCAGCGGGCCTCGTGAGCCCCGTGCTCGGCGCCGCCGCCGAGATGACCTACCAGTGGAAGGTGCCCTACGTCATCGACGACCGGCGCTTCCGCGAGGCCTTCGGGGTCGAGCCGACCGCTCGAGAGCAGGCGGTGGCCGAGACCGCGAGCTGGATCCGCTCGCTCGCTGGCGCGAAAGCGGCCTGAGCGGCGACCGGGCGCGGCGCGCGCTATGCTGGAGGCCCGCCGCGCTTCCGAGCTCGCTCATGACCCTCGACGAGACCACGCGTTACCTGCACGACCACATCCCCCTCACGCGCCACCTCGGGGCCGTGGTCGAGGCGTACGACCGGACCTCCGTCCGCCTCGCGGCGCCGCTCGCGCCGAACCTGAACCACCGGAGCACCGCGTTCGGCGGCAGCCTCTCGGCGCTCGCCATCCTCGCGGGCTGGACGCTGCTGCACCTCGCCCTCCGCGAGCGCGGCATCGAGGCGCGCCTCGTCATCCAGCGCAGCGAGGTGGACTTCGACGAGCCCGTCGACGGCGACTTCACCGCGACGGCGTCCCTGCCGGGCTCCGCCGACTGGGAGCGCTTCCTCGCGACGCTCGCGCGGCGGCGGAAGGCGCGCGTGCGCGTCCGCGGCGCCATTCACTCGCAGTCGGGGGTCGGCGGTACGTACGAGGGGGTGTACGTGGCGGCGCGGCTCGACGGCGCTCCCGCCGCGTAGGCCGCCCGAGCGTCTCGCCGTCGGAGCCGGGAGGCTCAGGCGGCGAAGACCATCTCCTCCGCGGGGCAGGGCGCGAGGACCGCCTCGGTGCCCTTGTAGAGCGGCGTGAGGTCGGGGAAGGGCGCCGGGACGTGCGGGGCGGCGGGGTCGAAGGCGTGCCGCAGCGTCTCCTTGCCGTGCGCGAGCGCGGTGAAGACGAGGCCGTGTCCGAACGGAAGGTCGTAGGCGGGCAGCTCGACGACCGCCCCGTGCCAGATCGCCTCCTCGAGCGCGTCGAACGCAGCCTGGACGTCGGAGAGCTCGAAGCCCGCCGCGGACCGCTCGCGCGCGATCCGCCGCACGTAGGCGAGCAGCTCGCTCACGTCACGCGCGCGCACGGCGGCGGTCAGCCGGTGATAGAGCTCCTCGATGCGCCGCCGCGTCGCCTCGTCGCCGTCGCGCCCGTAGCGCTCGTTCTCCTCGGTCGCGTGCACAGCCTCGTCCACGATCGCGGGCTCGTACGCGATCAGCAGGTCCTCGACGTTCATGGCGACCGTTCTCCTCGGCGCGGGTCCACCCGCGACAGGCGCAACATAGCGACCAGCGCCCGATAAGGAAAAGTCATTCTGGCTATGGCGACGATAACCGCGACGCATGAGTCGCGCAGAGACTGCGCGACGCCGTGATTCCGACCCGAGCACGCAGGCCCGCAGTGTCATTCCAGCCGTACGGAGCGCGCCGACGTGGCTTGCGAAGCGGCGTCCCGGGGTGCGACTGTGGCGCCTCGCCACGCCCATGGAGAGCCGGTGAACGTACTCGTCCTGAACTGCGGCAGCACCTCGGTGAGGTTCGCCGTCGTCCACTCGTCGAACGGCCACGAGCACGTCTCGGGCACGGCGCAGCACCTGGGGACCCCTCAGGCGATGCTCGAGCTCCAGCACGAGGGGCGCAAGCGGTCGCGGCCTCTCGCCGGCGGCGACCACGAGGCGGCCCTGCGCGCGGTGGTGGACGTCCTGCGCGAGGTGGGGCTCGCCGACCGGATGCTCGGCATCGGACACCGGGTCGTGCATGGGGGGGCGAGGTTCTCGGGGTCGAGGTTCATCACCCCCGAGGTCGTCGCCAAGATCGAGGAGTGCGTCCACCTCGGACCTCTCCACAACCCGCCCAACCTGCTCGGCATCCGGCTCGCGCAGCAGCTCTTCCCGGGGGTGCCGCAGGTCGCGGTGTTCGACACCGCGTTCCACCAGACGATGCCGCCGCGCGCGTACCTCTACGCGGTCCCGTACGAGTGGTTCGAGCAGCACGAGGTGAGGCGCTACGGGTTCCACGGCACGAGCCACCACTACGTGTCGCTGCGAGCGGTGTCGCAGCTCGGCCTGGATCCGGACGACCACGCCATCGTCACCGCGCACCTCGGCAACGGCTGCTCGCTCGCGGCGGTCCGCAACGGCAAGAGCCTCGACACGACGATGGGGCTCACGCCGCTCGACGGCGTGGTCATGGACACGCGCAGCGGCTCCATCGACCCGTCGATCATCGCGCACATGAAGACGTCGCTCGGGTGCGACGCCGACCACGTGATGGACGAGCTGAACAAGAGCTCCGGCCTGCTCGGCCTCTCGGGGCTCAGCGCGGACATGCTGACCCTGCAGCGCGCCGCCGAGGGCGGGCACGCCCGCGCAGCGCTCGCCATCGACAAGTTCTGCCACTCCGTCGCGAAGGCGGCGGCGGGGATGACCGTGGCGCTCGGCCGGCTCGATGCGCTCGTCTTCACGGGGGGCATCGGCGAGAACGCCGCGCAGGTGCGCGCCCAGGTGGTCGAGCTGCTCGGCTTCACCGGCCTCGTGCTCGACCCCGACGCGAACGCGTCCCATGGCAAGGCGCTGTGCGGCCGGATCACGCGGACCACGCGGCCCATGGCGGCCGTCGTCGCGACGAACGAGGAGCTCATGATCGCGATGGACACCGCCGAGGTCATCGAGCGGACGCAGGCCTCCGGCGGACGCCGGGCGAGCTGACGTCCCCGGCGCGCCGGGAGCTCCGGAGGGTGCGCGCCGGTGGGTCCGGGTGGGATCGCGTGCGCTCCGCGCGCGGAGCCGTTTGCTCGCCGAGCCCGGACCGGCTCGGCTACGATGCACGGGCGGTCGAAAGCAACCGTCCGTGCGCGGAACGCCCGACGCGTTGAGCCGCGCATCCCCTGGGAGAGAACATGAACGTCACGTGTCGCGGCGCCGCCGCCCTCGCGCTCTGCACGCTCGTCGCCTGCAGCAGCAGCGACAGCAAGCCCGCCCCCGTCGTCCCGGGGAACCAGCCGCCGATCGCGCAGGCCGGCTTCGATCGCTCGGTCGGCAAGAACGCCGTCGTCACGCTCGACGGCTCGGCGAGCGTGGACCCCGAGGGGTTCCCGATCGCGCACCTCTGGACGATGGTCTCGCGGCCGGCGGGGAGCAGCGCGCGCCTGCAGAGCCCCACCTCCGACGTCACCCAGTTCACGGCGGACGTCCCGGGCGCGTACGTCGTGCGCCTGCAGGTCTCGGACGGCGTGAACCCGCCCGTGAACGACGAGGTGACCATTACCTGCGAGAACCAGGCGCCGGTCGCCAGCGCCGGCGCGGACCGCGAGGGCAGCCGCGGCCTCGAGCTGTCGCTCTCAGGCTCGGCGAGCTACGACCCCGACGGCGATCCCCTCGTCCTCGGGTGGACCCTCGTGACGCGGCCGATCGGCAGCGCGGCCGCCCTGTCCGCCCAGGCCGCCGCCACCACCTCGCTCACCCCCGACGTCTTCGGTACCTACGTGGTCCGGCTGACGGTGAGCGACGGCGTGGTGTCCTCCTTCGACGACGTGACCATCACGGTGCGCAACCACGCCCCCGTGGCGAACGCCGGCCCGGACCTGGAGTCGAACGAAGACGCCACGCTGGCCCTCTCCGCCGCGGCCTCGTCAGACCCGGACGGCGACACGTTCACCTGCGCCTGGACCCTCACCGCGCGCCCGACCGGCAGCGCCGCCGTGCTCTCCGATCCGACCGCGTGCGCCCCGACCGTCACCTTCGACGCGGAGGGCGTCTACGCCTTCTCGCTCCTCGTGAGCGACGGCTCGCTCCAGAGCGTGGCCGCCGACGCCGTCCAGGTCACGGTGCACAAGAAGGTCTGGCTGCTGGGCCACTCGGTCGTGGACGCCGAGTACTCGCGGCCGCTCGATCGGGTGGTGACGGTGGGCACCACGCCCAACCGCCTCTACGTCGCCGATCCGGTCGCAGGGACCGAGCAGTCCGTGGATCTCTCGCTCGCGCCCACCTCGGTGAGCGTCTCGCCGGACGGGCTCCACGCCGCCGTCGGCCACAACGGCTACGTCTCGTACGTGCGGCTCTCCCCCGCGCCGCTCGCGGTGGAGAAGGTCATCCCCACCACCTCGGACGTCCTCGACGTGGTGCTCGCGGGGAACGGCTTCGTCTACGCCTTCCCGCGCGTCGATCAGTGGGTCGAGATCCACTGCCTGAACGTCTCGACCGGAGCCGAGACGCTGAGCTCGAGCTGGTCCATCCGTGCCGGCACCAAGGCGAAGCTGCACCCCGGGGGAACGTTCATCTACGGCGCCGACAACGGCCTCTCCCCCGCGGACATCGAGAAGTACGACATCGCCGCGGGCACCGCGAAGTACCTCTACGACTCGCCGTACCACGGCGACTACGCCATGTGCGGCGACCTCTGGATCTCCGAGGACGGGCTGCGGATCTTCACCGCCTGCGGGAACACCTTCCACTCGAACACGACGACCGGCTCGACGTCGGGCGCGGACATGACCTACGCCGGCGCGCTGGAGGCCACCACGCGCGTGCGCTGGGTGGACCACTCGCTCGCCGCGGGCCAGGTCCTCGCCATCCCCGCCGTCGACTCGTGGACGTATCCTCCGCAGCCGGCGGGCGATACGGAGCTCCGCGTCTTCGGCGACGACTTCCTCGCGAGGCAGGACACCGTCGCGTTCCCGCGCGTCGGCGTGGGCGGCAAGGGCTTCCTCGCGCACGGCCGGTTCGCGTTCTTCTCCAGGGACGGCACCCGGCGCTTCGTCCTCTTCGAGGTGGACGCCAGCTCGGGGCTGCTCGCGCCGTACGGCGTCGTCGCGTACTGACGCGCCCGCTCGCCCGGGACGGCCTCGTCCAGCTTCAGCGGACGGGGCCGTCGCCGGCCGGGTACCGGAACTCCATCGGCACCTTCACGTCCGGGTGGAGGCTCCGCGCCACCGGGCAGGTGCGCGCGATCTCCTCGAGCCGCGCCCGCTCCTCGGGGCGCGCCTCCCGAGGCATGTCGATGACGAGCACGAGCTCGCCGATGCGCCGCGGCGGGGGCGTCATGCGCTTCTCCACCGCGGCGCGGGCGTCGCCCCACGCGAGCCCCTCGCGCTTTGCCACGAGCGCCATCGTGCTGAGGGCGCACGCGGCGAGCGCCGCGCCCACGAGGTCCGTCGGCGAGAAGCTCGAGCCGTCGCCGCCGTTGTCGCGGGGCGGCACGGTGGTGAGGCTCGAGCCGGAAGGGCCGTGGGCGAGCTGGCAGGTGAGGCCCTGGATCGCTGCGGTCATCGGTACGCCGGACATGGGCGCTCCTCGGTAGGAAGCCTGGAAACAGAAGGCGAGTCTAACCGGCGCGAGCGCCGCGCGCGGCGGGGTTTCCCCGCTCGAGGTCGCCGGTGTATGGCAGAGGGATGCTCGACGCCCGCGTCCTCGCGTTCACCGGCATCGCCGCGCTCGTCACCCTCACCCCGGGCGCCGACACCCTGCTCGTCGTCCGCAGCGCGCTCGTCCGCGGGCGCCGCGCCGGCATGCTCACGGTGCTGGGCGTCTGCGCCGGCCTGTTCGTTCACGCGACCCTCTCCGCGCTCGGGCTCTCCGTGATCCTCGTGCGCTCGGCGAGGGCCTTCGAGCTCGTGAAGCTCGCCGGCGCCGCCTACCTCGTCTTCCTGGGGCTCCAGGCGATCTGGAGCGCCGTGCGCGGCGTCCCCGCGGCGGCGCCCGGCCTCGAGCCCGTCGGCGCCCACCGCGCCTTCGTCGAGGGGATGCTCAACAACGTCCTCAACCCCAAGGTCGCGGTCTTCTACCTCGCGTTCCTGCCCCAGTTCATCGGCCCGGGCGACCCGGTGCTGGCGAAGTCGATCCTCCTCGCCGGCATCCACTTCACGGAAGGGATGATCTGGCTGTCGCTCGTCACCCTGTTCGTCGGCCGCATGCGCGGCGCGCTCGCGCACCCGAGGGCGACCCGCGCCCTGGAGAGCCTCACCGGGCTCGTGCTCATCGGGTTCGGCGTGCGTCTGGCCATGGCTCGGCGCTGAGCGCGCGCGCCTCCGCCGCCCCCGCCGGCCCCTCGCTCGCGAGGACGAGCGCCTCGAGCCAGCGCAGCACCGTCGCCACGCGCGCGGTGGATCGCAGCTCGGGGTGTGTCACCGCCCAGATCTCGTTCGCCGGGGGCCGGAGGGAGGGCAGCACCGGCGCGAACGCCGGGTCGTCCCGCACCGTGCTCACCGTGAGGAGCGCGATGCCAGCGCCCGCGGCGCAGGCGGCGTGCATCATGGTGGTCGTGCTGGCGCGGACGGCGACGCGCGCGCCGGCCGCGGTCTGGCGCACCCAGGCCTGCGTGCGCATCCGGTCGAAGTCCTGGTCATAAAGGATGAGATCGTGCCGCGCGAGGTCGCGCGGGTGGCGCGGCGTGCCGCGCCGGGCGAGGTAGGCGGGCGCGGCGAAGAAGGCGTAGCGCTCGAGCCCGAGGCGGCGCGCCACGAGCGATCGCTCCCGCGGGCGGAAGAGGCGGACCGCGACGTCCGCCTCGCCGCGGGTGAGATCCAGGGCGCGGACGTCGGCCCGGATCTCGATGGTGAGGCCGGGGTGGGCCTCGAGGAAGGCCGGCAGCGCGGGCGCGAGGACGAAGGAGGCGAAGCCGTCGCCGGTCGTGACGCGCACCGAGCCCGTCGGGCGCGAGTCGGCGCCGGAGAGCGCGCGCTCCGCCTCGAGGAGCTCCGCCTCGACGCGTTCCGCGTAGGGCAGGAGCCGCTGCGCGGCGGCGCTCGGCGCGAGCCCCTCCGGCGTCCGCGTGAAGAGGCGCGCCCCGACGGCGGCCTCCATGGCCGAGAGGCGCCGGCCGACGGTGGTGGAGGCGGTGCGCAGCACGCGCGCGGCGCCGGCGTGGCTGCGCGCGCGGTGCACGGCGAGGAAGATGCGGAGGTCGTCCCAGGCGAACATGAGCCCATCCTGTCCAAAGCCGTGCATCCGTGCACGCCCGGAGTGCACAAACGTGCAGATACGCCGCCAGTCGGGGAGAGCAAGATCAGGCTCGACGGGGAAGGGAGATCCGCCCCGGAAGCGAGGAAGGCGTCATGTTCGGAGCTTGGCCGTTCGGGTGGAGCGTTCGAGAGACGGGGAGCCGGGAGCTTCCGGCGGAGGCGACCACGCGGGTGCGCCCGGGCCGCCGCGGGGTGGTGCTGCGCGCCGAGGCGGGGCTCGTCCACGTCACGCAGTCCGGCGATCTCGAGGACCACGTCCTCGCGGCCGGCGAGGAGCTCAGGCTCCCGGCCGGCGGGCTGGTCGTGGCCTTCGCGCTCGCTCCTTCGCGCCTCGCGGTCCGCGAGCCGCGGCGGGAGCGGTCCGTGACCATCCCGTGCCCTGCTATCCTCCCGGCCTCCCACCAGCGAGGGTGAACCGCGTGCTCGAGATCGTCATCGGCAACAAGAACTACTCGTCCTGGTCGATGCGGGGCTGGCTCGCGCTCGAGCTGACGGGGGCGCCGTACCGGGAGCTGCTCGTCCCGCTCGACCGGCCCGACACGGCGCGGCGGATCCGCGAGATCTCGCCGGCCGGCCGCGTGCCGGTGCTCCGCGACGAGGGGCTCCTCGTCTGGGACTCGCTCGCCATCTGCGAGTACCTCGCCGAGAAGTTCCCCGCGGCGGGGCTCTGGCCCGCGGAGCCGGGCGCGCGGGCGGTGGCGCGAGCGGTGTCCGCCGAGATGCACTCGGGCTTCCAGGCGCTGCGCTCGAGCCTGCCGATGAACCTCCGGCTCCGGCGGACGATCGCGTCGCCGGCGGAGGACGTGCTCGCCGACGTTTCCCGCGTCCGCGCGATCTGGCGCGAGCTCCGCGCCGGCGCGCGGGGCGGCGAGTTCCTGTTCGGCGGGTTCGGCATCGCCGACGTCATGTTCGCCCCGGTCGTCGGGCGCTTCCGCACCTACGGCATCGCGCTGGACGGGCCGGAGGCCGAGTACGCCGAGGCGGTCTGGCGCCACCCCGCGGTGGTGAAGTGGGTCGCGGGCGCCGCGGCCGAGCAGGACGCCATCCCGAAGTACGACCTGGCCTGACGCTGGGCCGGATCGATCCCGAGGTGCGGCCGGGCGAATCGCCCGGGCGGCGGCCGTCTGCCCGCCGCGCGAGGACGAGGTGACCAGGATGCGGCGGCTCCATCACGGTTGGTACGTCTTCGGCGCGACGTTCGGCGTGCTCCTCGTCGCCGCCGCCATCCGCGCGACGCCCGGCGTGGTGATCGTGCCGCTCGAGCACGACCTCGGGTGGTCGCGCGCGACGATCTCCGGCGCGATCGGCGTGAACCTCCTGCTGTACGGCCTCATGGGCCCGTTCACCGCCGCGATCGCCGAGCGGATCGGCCTCCGCCGGACCATGGCCGTCGCGATGACGCTCCTCGCGGGCGCCCTCCTGCTCGCCACGGAGATGCGGGCGGCGTGGCAGCTCGTGGTCCTGTGGGGCGTCCTGGTCGGCGTCGGCTCGGGGATGGCGGCCACCGTGCTCGGCGCGGTCGTGGTGGCGCGCTGGTTCCACGCCCGCCGCGGGCTCGTGATGGGGGCGCTGACCGCCAGCACCGCCACCGGGCAGCTCCTGTTCCTGCCGCTCCTCGCCCACCTGACGGAGGCGGAGGGGTGGCGCTGGGCCGTCCGCGCCGTGGCGGTCGCCGCCCTGGCGATGGTGCCGCTCGTCCTCGCCGTGGTGCGCGAGTCGCCCGCCGCGGTGGGGCTCCTGCCCGTCGGCGCGACGGAGGCGCCGCCGCCCCCCTCGCGGCGTGGCAACCCCGCGGTGCTCGCGGTCACCACGCTCGGCCGGGCGATGCGGCACCGCGACTTCTGGCTGCTCGCCGCGACGTTCTTCGTCTGCGGCGCGAGCACGAACGGCCTCGTCGGCACGCACCTCATCCCCGCCTGCCTCGACCACGGGATCCCCGAGGTCCGCGCGGCGAGCCTGCTCGCGACGATGGGGCTCTTCGATCTCGTGGGCACCACCGCCTCGGGCTGGCTCACGGACAGGTGGGACAGCAGGCGCCTCTTGTTCACCTACTACGCGCTGCGCGGGCTCTCGCTCGTCTTCCTCCCCGGCGCGCTCCACCACGGCGACGGGCTCGGCCTGTTCAGCGTGTTCTACGGGCTCGACTGGATCGCGACGGTGCCGCCGACCGTGAGGCTCGCGACCGACGCGTTCGGCAAGGACGACGCGCCCATCGTGTACGGCTGGGTGTTCGCGTCCCACCAGGTGGGCGCCGCGCTGGCCGCGCTGGGCGCCGGCCTCGTCCGGACGGAGCTCGGCGACTACCGCCTGGCGTTCCTCGCCTCCGGCGCGATCTGCATGGCCGCCGCGCTGCTGGCGCTCGCGATCGGGCGCGGCCGCGCCCGGCCCGAGGTCGAGCTCTCCCCCGTGCGCACGGCGTGACCGAAGCGGCCCGGCCGCCCGCCGCCGACCGCCCGCGGCCGCCTCGTCCGGCTCGACGCGCCGGGCCGGGCGTCCGGCGTCCCGCGACCGATTGACAAGCGCGCCCCACGCGGGCTACCACCCCGCGCCGAGGTCCAGGGGCGCGCCCCGCTCGCCCCCCACCGAGACCTCGTGTGCGTCCGGCGCGGAGGGTCCGCGCAACTCCGACTCCAGGGAACCGCGCGATGAAGACCCCCATGAAGCTCCTCGCCCTCACGCTGACCCTCGCCGCGCTGCCCGCCCAGGCCCGCACCTTCGAGGAGATCAAGGCGTCGGGGACGATGGTCGTCGCCTCGGAGGGCGCGTTCCCTCCTTTCAACTTCTTCCGCGGGCCGACCCTCACCGGCTTCGAGATCGACGTCGCGGAGGCCCTCGCGAAGAAGCTGGGCGTCGCGATCGAGTGGCGGGCCCTGTCGTTCGACGCGCTGCTCGCCGGGCTCCGGCAGGATCGCTGGGACATGGTGATCGCCTCGTTCGGCGTGAGCGAGGAGCGCGCCAAGGCGGTCACGTTCACCGATCCGCACTACTGCTCGGGCGGCGTCATCGTCGCGAAGGACCCCGCGATCCGCACGGTGAAGGATCTCGCCGGGAAGGTCGTCGCCGTGCAGACCGGCACGACCTACCTCGCGCACGTCCAGAAGATCCCCGGCCTCAAGGAGGTCAAGAACTTCCCCAAGGACACCGACGCCCGCTCCGCGCTCGCGGCCGGGCGGGTCGACGCATGGGTGACCGATCGCTTCGTGGCCAAGGCGGCGGTCGAGTCCGCCGGCGGCGCGGGGCTGAAGATCGGCGACTTCGTCTTCGTGGAGCGCATCGCCATGGCCGTGAAGAAGGGCAACGGCTCGCTCCAGGCGGCGCTGAACAAGGCCCTCGCGGACATCATGGCCGACGGGACGTACGAGAAGATCTCCAGGAAGTATCTGAACGAGGACGTCCGCTGCCGGTGAGCCGGCGTCGCTCCGACGGCACCGCCCTCGAGCCGGTCCC
The DNA here is from genome assembly GCF_022690805.1 of Anaeromyxobacter sp. SG66. Taxonomy (NCBI): domain Bacteria; kingdom Pseudomonadati; phylum Myxococcota; class Myxococcia; order Myxococcales; family Anaeromyxobacteraceae; genus Anaeromyxobacter; species Anaeromyxobacter sp. SG66. The sequence goes on along the minus strand of NZ_JALCZC010000003.1, from coordinate 106,312 downwards.
ATGAACGTCGCACTCGGCGTCTGGCCCGCGCGCTGGACGCGCCAGCAGCGCAGCACCGCGACCATCGCCGCGTCGGCGGTGGTGCTCGTGCTGTTCATGTGGGGCGTGGCGAAGCCGCTCTCGTGGATGCCGGACCCCGTCGGCCCGGTCGCCGACGAGTTCGCGAGCGGCACGCGCGTCACCGTCTGGCTGACGCTCGCCTCCGGCCTCGCCGGGATCGCCATCGGCGTCCTCACCGCCGTGGCGAAGCTCGCGCCGTTCCCGCCGATCCGCTGGGCGGCCGACCTGTACGTCTGGGCCGTGCGCGGCACGCCGCTCCTCGTGCAGGTGCTGTTCGTGTACTTCGCGCTGCCGGCGATCGTCCCGGGCCTCCAGCTCTCCGACTTCACCTCGGCGGTGGTCGCGCTGGCGGTGAACGTCGGCGCCTACAACGCGGAGGCGATCCGCGCCGGCATCGTCGCGGTGCCGAAGGGGCAGACCGAGGCCGCCCGCGCGCTGGGCCTGTCCCCCTTGCAGACCTTCCGCGACGTGGTCTTCCCCCAGGCGTTCAAGATCGCGCTCCCGCCGCTCGTGAACAACGTGGTGGCCCTGCTCAAGGACTCGTCGCTCGCCTACGTGATCGGGGTGGTGGAGCTCTCGAACGTGGGCAACCGGCTCCAGGCCGCCACCTTCGAGCCGGTGCCGACGCTCGCCACGACCGCCACGATCTACCTCGTCCTCACCACCGTGCTCACCCGGATCTCCGGGGCGATCGAGCAGCGGCTCGACCTCGAGCAGCGGCGCTGAGCGGCAGGACGGACCTCATGTCGCTCGTACACTCCGCTCCTTCGCTCGCCACCGACCGGCCGCCGCTCATCGTCGCCGAGGGCGTGAACAAGCACTTCGGCCCGGCTCACGTGCTGCGCGGCGTGACGACGCGCTTCTTCGAGGGCGAGGTGGCCGTGATCATCGGCGCCTCCGGCTCCGGCAAGTCCACCTTCCTCCGGACGCTGAACCGCCTCGAGAAGCACGACTCCGGGCGCATCGTGGTGGACGGGATCGAGCTCGACGACAACGTCCGCAACCTCGACGCCATCCGCCGCGAGGTCGGCATGGTGTTCCAGCAGTTCAACCTGTTCCCGCACCTCACGGCGCTCGAGAACGTGGCGCTCGCGCCGCGGCGGGTCCGGGGCACGCCGCGCGCCGAGGCGACCCGCGCCGCGCTCGAGCTGCTCACGCGCGTCGGCCTCGCCGACCACGTCCACAAGTACCCCTTCCAGCTCTCCGGCGGCCAGCAGCAGCGCGTGGCCATCGCCCGCGCGCTCGCGATGAACCCGAAGGTGCTGCTCTTCGACGAGCCGACGAGCGCGCTCGATCCCGAGATGATCAACGAGGTCCTCGACGTGATGAAGGACCTGGCGCGGTCCGGCATGACGATGATCGTCGTCACGCACGAGATGCGGTTCGCGCGCGAGGTCGGGGACCGGATCCTCTTCTTCGACCACGGGGAGCTCCTGCAGGACGCCCCCGCGGACGAGTTCTTCGAGCGCCAGCGCAACGACCGGATCCGGGCGTTCCTGGGCCAGATATCTCACTGACAGTGACATCTCCACTCGGGCGCTTCGCCCGCGAGCGGGAGCTTTCGCAGAGGACACGGATGAGCACGCGCAACACGATCTTCGGCATCTCCCTCCTGACCCTGCTGCTCGGCGGCGCCGCCCGCGCCGAGGAGGCGGCCCGGCCGGACGACGTCCAGGCCCTGCGGGCCGAGGTGAAGCGGCTCGCGGAGGAGCTCGAGGCCCTGAAGGCGAGGGCGGCCGCGCCCACGCCCGCCTCCTACACCCCGCCGCCCGCCCCGGCGGCGGAGCAGGTGGCCGCGCTCGCGGAGCGCGTGGACGTGGTCGAGATCCAGCAGAAGGACGCGGTGGTCGCGGGGGACGTCCCCGGCTCGTTCCGGGTGCCCGGCACGGAGCTCTCGCTCCGGCTGTACGGGTTCGCGGAGCTGAACTGGGTGCACGCGTTCGGCCCCGACAACTCGGACATCGACTACGCGACCTTCGCTCCGTACCTGCCGCTCGAGGGGACGGCCGCGGGGCGGCGCACGAACCGGGACTACCTCACCGCCCGCACCTCCCGGCTCGGCATCGACGCGGCCACGCCGACGCGGTACGGCGTCCTCGGCGTCAAGATCGAGGGCGACTTCAACAACGAGCCGCGCACCGGGAACACCGCCCAGTACGGCGCGCCGGAGAACCTCTTCACCCAGCAGCAGACGAGCAGCTACGGCTTCCGGGTCCGCCACCTCTACGGCGTCTTCGGCGGCCTCCTCGTCGGCCAGACGTGGTCCACGTTCATGGACGTGGACAACTACCCGGAGACCGTCGACTACAACGGCCCCACGGGCGCCACCTTCATCCGCCAGCCGGTCATCCGCTACACCTACGCGACGCAGTCGGCCGGCGGCTTCACCGTCGCGCTCGAGAACTCCTCGAGCTACGTGCTCGACTCCCGCGCCGGCCCCGCCGACAGCCCGAACCCGGACTACGGCCTCCCCATCCCCACGAGCCTCTCGCGCGTGCCGGACGTGGTGGTCCGCTGGGACAAGGGGTTCCAGTGGGGCGCGCTCGGCGCCCGCGCGATGACGCAGGAGCTCCGCTTCGACGACGGCGACGGCACGAAGGCCGCGGCGCGCGGCTGGGGCGCGGCGGCGAGCGCCTCGTTCAAGGTGCGCGGCTCCGACTGGCTCGCGCTGCAGGTCACGGGCGGCGACGGCATCGGCCGCTACCTCAACTACATCGAGGGGGCCCTCTACGACGCGGCGGCCGGCCGGATCCGGACCGAGCGCGCCGTCGGCGTCATCGCCGGCTACCAGCTCAAGCCCGCGGGCTGGGTGCGCGTGAACTTCGTCTACGGCGCTACGCGGGACCTCGACGGCTCCTACACCGACGTGGCGAAGGCGACCGGCCTCGACGGCGGCCGGTACGGCGTGAACCGCTCGGTGCAGCAGCTCCACGTCGGCCCGATCTTCACGCCGGTGAAGGGCGTGGACGTCGGCGTGGAGGGCATCTGGGCGCAGCGGAGGACGCTCGCCGGCGAGCGGGGCGAGGATCAGCGCCTCGACTTCTCGGTGAAGTACTACGTGAACTGACGCGCGGTCCCGCGCGCCTTGCCCGCCATGAGCCGGCGTGCAACCCTGCGCGGGTCCTCATCCCGGCGGTACCCAACCGAGACCCGAGCAGCGGCGTCTCGACTTCGGCAGGAGGCAACAACATGCGCACCCTCGGTCTCGTCCTCGGCGCCCTCGCGCTCGTCTCGCTCGGCGCCTGCCAGAAGAAGTCCTCGACGCCCACCACCGTCAAGATCGGCGTGTTCGAGCCGATGACCGGCGCGAACGCGGCCGGCGGGGCGATGGAGGTGGAGGGGATCAAGCTCGCGAACGAGATGTTCCCCACCGTGAAGGTCGGCGACAAGGAGCTCAAGATCGAGCTCGTCGTCTCGGACAACAAGTCCGACAAGGTCGAGGCGGCCAACGCCGCCCAGCGGCTGGTCGATCAGGACAAGGTCGCCGCCGTCCTGGGCTCGTGGGGCTCGTCGCTGTCCATGGCGGCCGGCCCGATCGTCAAGGACAAGAAGGTGCCCGCCATCGCGCTCTCCGCGACGAACCCGCTCGTCACGAAGGGCAACGAGTACTACTTCCGCGTCTGCTTCATCGACCCGTTCCAGGGCACGGTGATGGCGAACTACGCCTTCAAGGACCTCAAGGCCAAGAAGGCGGTCATCATCCGCGAGGTCTCGAACGACTACTCGGTGGGCCTCGCCCGGTTCTTCTCCGACAGCTTCAAGAAGCTCACCGGCGACGAGGGCGCGATCCTCTCGGAGCTCAACTACAACACGAACGACCAGGACTTCACGGCCCAGCTCACCACCGCGAAGTCCATGAACCCCGACGTGATCTTCGCCCCGGGCAACTACACGGAGAGCGCCCTCGTCATCAAGCAGGCGCGCGAGCTCGGGATCACCGCGCCCTTCCTCGGCGGCGACACCTGGGAGACCCCCGAGTTCGTGGACGTCGGCAAGCAGGCGGTCGAGGGCGCGGTGTTCTCGACGTTCTTCGCGACCGAGGTGCCCATCACCGAGACCAGCAAGACGTTCCTCGACGCGTACCGCAAGCAGTACAACAAGGAGCCCGCCGCGGTGACCGCGCTCGGCTTCGACGGCTACCTCGTGGTGCGCTCGGCCATCGAGAAGGCGGGCAGCCTCGACGGCGCGAAGATCCGCGACGCGCTCGCCGCCACGCAGCGCTTCCCGGGCGCGGCCGGCCACATCACGTTCGACCAGAACCGCGACGCCACGAAGAGCGCGGTCATCAAGGTCGTCAAGGGCGGGAAGTTCACCTACCTGACCACGGTTCAGCCGTAGGGCCAGGAGCTCATCGCGGCGGCCGGGGGGCGGGTGCAGCCTCCCGCGCCCGCCGCAGAGGCCCCGAGGCGTCATGACACTCGCGCTCTTCCTGCAGCACCTGGCGAATGCCCTGTCCCTGGGCAGCCTCTACGCCCTCATCGCCATCGGCTACACGATGGTGTACGGCATCCTGCGGCTCATCAACTTCGCCCACGGCGACGTCTTCATGCTGGGCGCCTACCTGGCGTTCTACGCGGTGGCGACGTTCCTCCTGCCGTGGTGGGCGGCCTTCCTCCTCGCCATCCTGGTCACCGCGCTCTTCGGCGTGGTGCTCGAGCGCGTCGCGTACCGCCCGCTGCGGGACTCCCCGCGCATCTCGGTGATGATCAGCGCCATCGGCGCCTCGTTCCTCATCGAGAACGTCGGCATCGTCGTGTTCGGCGGCCGCCCCAAGGGCGTCCTGGTCCCCGACGTCATGAACGTCAAGCTCGGGCTGGGCGGCGTCTCGGTCATGTCGGTGAGCGTCGTCATCCCGGTCCTCACCTTCGTGGTGCTGGCGATCCTCCTCTGGGTCGTGCACCGGACGAAGACCGGCATGGCGATGCGCGCCGTCTCGACCGATCTCGACGCCGCGCGCCTGCAGGCGATCGACGTGAACCGCATCATCTCGTTCACGTTCGGCGCCGGCTCGCTGCTCGCCGCGGTCGGCGGCATCATGTGGTCCTACAAGTACCCGCAGCTGAACCCGCTCATGGGCACGATGCCGGGCCTCAAGTGCTTCATCGCGGCGGTCATCGGCGGGATCGGCAGCATCCAGGGGGCGGTGCTGGGCGGCTTCCTGCTCGGCGGGATCGAGCTCCTCACCGTCGCGTTCCTGCCGACCCTCACCGGCTACCGCGACGCGTTCGCGTTCGTGCTCCTCATCGTCGTCCTCCTGGTGAAGCCCTCGGGCCTCCTCGGCGGGCGCCACGTCGAGAAGGTGTGACGCCATGAAGCCGAAGCGCACGCACCTCTACACGCTCGCGGCCGTCGCCGCCTTCGCCGTGTTCCTCGGCATCGCCGACGCCACCTTCGACGCCTTCGCCCTGCGCGTCCTCGACCTGTGCGGCATCTACGTCGTGCTGGCGCTCTCCCTGAACCTCGTGAACGGGTTCACCGGCCTCTTCTCGCTGGGCCACGCGGGCTTCATGGCGGTCGGCGCCTACACGAGCGCCCTGCTCACGATGACCGCCGAGCAGAAGGAGATGAACTTCTTCCTCGAGCCCATCGCGCCGTGGCTCGCGCACCTCTCGATCCCCTTCATCCCGGCGCTCGTGGTGGCGGGGCTCGTCGCGGCGGGGCTCGGGTTCGTCATCGCGGCGCCGGCGCTGCGCCTCCGGGACGACTACCTCGCCATCGCCACCCTCGGCTTCGCCGAGATCATCCGCGTGGTCCTCACCAACGCGCAGCGGATCACGAACGGCGCCCTGGGGCTCAAGGGGCTGCCCAAGTTCGCCGGGACCTGGGAGGTCTGGGGCTGCGCCGCGCTGGCGGTCCTCTTCATGATCCTCCTCACGCGCTCGGCCTACGGGCGGGCGCTCAAGGCGGTGCGGGACGACGAGATCGCCGCCGGGGCGATGGGCGTGAACGTGTTCCGCACGAAGGTGGTGAGCTTCACCGTCTCGAGCTTCATGGCGGGGGTGGGCGGCGCGCTGCTCGGCCACCTGCTCACCACCATCGACCCGAAGATGTTCACCTTCATGCTGACGTTCAACATCCTGCTCGTGGTCGTGCTCGGCGGGATGGCCTCCATCACCGGCTCGGTGATCGCCTCCATCGCGGTGACGATCCTCATGGAGGCGCTCCGCTTCCTGGACGGCCCCCTCGACCTCGGCGTCTTCCAGCTCGACGCGCGCCCGGGCCTGCGCATGGTGGTGTTCTCGGCGCTGCTGATGGCGGTCGTGATCTTCCGGCAGCGCGGGCTCATGGGCAGCCGCGAGTTCTCGTGGGCGATGCTGTCGAGGGCGAGGCTGCCGTGGCGGAGGAGCGGGCCGGCCGGCACCGACGGGGGGACGCATGGCGTTGCTTAGCACCGAGCGCGTCACCATGCGGTTCGGCGGCCTCACCGCCGTCTCCCGCCTCGAGGTCCGCATCGAGAAGGACGAGATCGTCGGCCTCATCGGGCCGAACGGCGCCGGGAAGACCACCGCCTTCAACGTGATCACCGGGATGAACACGCCCACGGAGGGGAGGGTGCTCTTCGCCGGCGAGGACATCACCGGCATGCCGCGCCACGAGATCGCCAGGCGCGGGGTCGCGCGGACGTTCCAGAACATCCGGCTCTTCAAGGAGATGTCGGTCCTCGAGAACGTCCTCGTCGGCTGCCACCTGCGGCTCCGCCCCAACGTCTTCGAGGCGACGCTCCACCTGCCGGGCTATCGCCGCCGGGACGCCGAGGCCCGCGCGTTCGCCCTCGACCTGCTGCGCGAGGTGGGCCTCGAGTCGAACGCGGACGAGCTCGCCACGAGCCTCCCCTACGGGAAGCAGCGGCGCCTCGAGATCGTGCGCGCCCTCGCGACGCGGCCGACGATGCTGCTGCTCGACGAGCCCGCGGCCGGCATGAACCCGCAGGAGTCCCTCGAGCTCATGCACTTCATCCGGCGGATCCGCGATCAGTTCGGCCTGACCATCCTCCTCATCGAGCACCACATGCAGGTGGTGATGGGGGTCTGCCACCGCATCTACGTCCTCGAGTACGGGCAGACGATCGCCCAGGGCGATCCGGCCGCGATCCAGAACGACCCCAAGGTCATCGAAGCGTACCTGGGAGCCCAGTGATGCTGAAGGTCGAGCAGCTCTCCGCTCATTACGGCGGCATCCACGCGCTCCAGGGCATCGCGCTCGACGTGCCCGACGGCTCCATCGTGAGCCTCATCGGCGCGAACGGCGCTGGCAAGAGCACCACCCTCAAGTCCATCGTCGGGCTCGTGAAGCCGTCGCGCGGGACCGTCACCTGGAACGGCGAGGTGCTCACCGGGCTCCCCACCAAGGACATCGTGTCCCGCGGCGTGTGCCTCGTCCCCGAGGGCCGCCACGTCTTCCCGAACCTCACGGTGGACGAGAACCTGACGCTCGGCGCCTACTCGCGGTCCGACAAGCCGGGCATCGCCGCCGACCGCGAGAAGGTGTTCGGGCTTTTCCCGCGCCTGAAGGAGCGGGTGAGCCAGAAGGCCGGCACGCTCTCCGGCGGCGAGCAGCAGATGCTCGCGGTGGGGCGCGCGCTCATGACCCGTCCCCGGCTCCTGATGATGGACGAGCCGTCGCTCGGCCTCGCCCCGCTCATCGTGAAGATGATCTTCGACATCGTGAAGGCCATCAACGCGGAGGGGGTCACCGTGCTGCTCGTCGAGCAGAACGCGAAGGCGGCGCTCGAGATCGCCGACTACGGCTACGTCCTCGAGACGGGCCGCATCACCTTCCACGGGCCGGGCAAGGACCTCCTGAAGGACGATCGCGTGCGCCACGCGTACCTCGGCGAGGCTCACGCGTAAGACGTCTCAGCGGGGGCTGGTCCCCCGCCCCCTCGACGGCTGATCGCCGTCGCCGGGGCCCCCACCCCCGCTCGCCGGGCCCGCTTCGCTCGCTGACGTCTCGCGATCCGCGCCGGCGCCCCGCTGGGCTACATTGCCGGGCCATGCGACTCCTCCGCGATCTGTCGCCGTCCGCCGTCGTCGCGGGCTTCGTCACCGTCCTCGTCGGCTACACCAGCTCCGCGGTGATCGTGTTCCAGGCGGCGAGGGCCTGCGGCGCCGGCCCCGCGGAGATCGCCTCCTGGATGTGGGCGCTCGGGCTGGGGATGGGGCTCACCTGCATCGGCCTGTCGCTGCGCTACCGCGTGCCGGTGGTCACCGCCTGGTCCACGCCCGGGGCGGCGCTCCTCGCGACCAGCGCGGCCGGCCTGCCGATGTCGGCCGCCGTCGGCGCCTTCCTCGTCTGCGGCGCGCTCCTGCTCCTCTTCGGCGTCACCGGCTGGTTCGAGCGCGGCATGTCGCGCATCCCGATGCCGATCGCCGCCGGGATGCTGGCCGGGGTCCTGCTCCGGTTCGGGATGGACACCTTCGTGGCGATGAGGACGCAGCTCGGCCTCGCGCTCGCCATGGTCGCGGCGTACCTCGTCGGCCGCAGGCTCTGGCCCCGCTACGCGGTGGTGGGCGTGCTCGCGGTGGGCGTCGCCGTGGCGGCGGCCCTGGGGCTGCTCGGGCTGTCGGGCGTGCACCTCGAGCTCACGCGCCCGGTGCTCACGGCGCCGACCTTCAGCACGAGCGCCCTCGTCGGCGTGGCGATCCCGCTCTTCGTCGTCACCATGGCCTCGCAGAACGTGACGGGGGTCGCCGTGATGCGCGCGGCCGGGTACGGCGACACGCCCGTGTCGCCCCTCATCGGCTGGACCGGCGCGACCACCGTCCTCCTCGCGCCCTTCGGCGGCTACACGTTCAACCTCGCCGCGATCACGGCGGCCCTCTGCATGGGGCACGAGGCTCACCCGGACAAGGACCGGCGCTACGTGGCCGCCGTGGCCGCCGGCGGCTTCTACCTGCTCACCGGCCTCTTCGGCGCCACGGTGGGCGCCGTGTTCGCGGCGTTCCCGAAGGAGCTCGTGATGGCGGTGGCGGGGCTCGCGCTCGTGAACACGATCGGCGCTGGACTCGCGGCGGCGGTGCGTGACGAGTCGGATCGGGAGCCGGCCCTCCTCACGTTCCTCGTCACCGCCTCCGGGGTCTCGCTGTTCGGGATCGGGTCGGCCTTCTGGGGGCTCGTGGCCGGCGTCATCGCGCTCCTCGCGCTCCGCCGTTAGCCGAGGGGAGCCGCGCGCGGAGCCCCCGGCGTTATCCGCTTGACCGGACGCACGTCCGTCATTTAGGAAGACGGGGTCGCATCGACGCGCGGCCCCGGCCGCCCAGGAGAGGAACTCATGAAGCGCACCATCCGCACCCTCGCCGCCGCCGTGCTCGCGCTCTGCGCGCTGGGCGCCCGCCCCGCTGCGGCGGGGCAGGTCATCAAGCTCGGCGTGGAGAACGGGCCTCATGCCGAGATCGCCGAGCTGGTGAAGACGCTCGTCGCGAAGGACGGCATCGAGCTCAAGGTCATCGAGCTCTCGGACTACGCCCAGCAGAACCCGGCGCTCGACCAGGGCGACCTGGACGCCAACTCGTTCCAGCACCAGCCGTACCTCGACGAGCAGGTGAAGGCGCGCGGCTACAAGCTCGTCGGCGTGGCGAAGAGCGTGGTCTTCCCGATGGGCGTGTACTCCCGCAAGATCAAGGCGCTCGCGGAGCTGCCCCAGGGCGCCAAGATCGCCATCCCCAACGATCCGTCGAACGGAGGCCGAGCGCTCCTGCTCCTGCAGGCGAACGGGGTCCTGAAGCTCCGCCCCGGCAGCGGCATCACCCCGACGGCGATCGACATCGTCGAGAACAAGAAGAACGTGAAGATCGTGGAGGCGGACGCCGCCCAGCTCCCGAACTTCCTCCCCGACGTGTCCGCCGCCGTCATCAACACGAACTACGCGATCCAGGGGAAGCTCGACCCGGCCAAGGACGCCATCGCCCGCGAGGCGAAGGACTCGCCGTACGTGAACCTCCTCGTCGTGCGGCAGGCGGACAAGGACAAGCCCTGGGTGAAGAAGCTCGTCGCCGCCTACCACTCGGCGGAGGTGCGCAAGCTCATCGACACGAAGTGGCCGGGCGTCGTGGTCCCGGGCTGGTAGGGCCGAGCGGACCTTTCGCCGGCGGAGCCGAGGCTCGTCCCCTGGGTTGGGGGCGGGCCTCTCTTCGTCGAAGGCGCGCGGTGCGGTTCCGCGCGGCGCCTAGGCGTTCGGCCGCGAGCGCACGAGCCGCTTGTTGAGCCGCTGCGCCACGCGATCTCCGACCGACTGGACCCCCTGCACGAGCACGATGAGGACGACCACCACCGCGAGCATGACCTCCGGCAGGAAGCGCTGGTAGCCATAGCGGATGCCGAGGTCGCCGAGCCCGCCGCCGCCGACGGCGCCGGCCATGGCCGAGTAGCTGATCAGGTTCACGACCGTGATGGTGAGGGCCGCGACGAGGCCGGGGAGCGCCTCCGGGACGAGGACCTTCGTCACGATCTGCATCGGCGAGGCCCCCATGGCCTGCGCTGCCTCGATGAGGCCGGGGTCCACCTCGCGGAGCGCCGCCTCGGCGAGCCGGGCCACGAACGGGATGGCCGCGATCGTCAGCGGCACGATGGCCGCCGCCGTGCCGATGGAGGTGCCGACGAGGAGCCGCGTGAACGGGATGATGGCCACGAGCAGGATGATGAACGGCGTCGAGCGGCCGGCGTTCACCACCGCGCCCAGCACCCGGTTCAGCAGGGGGTGCTCCCGGATGTGGCCGGGGCTCGTGGCGACCAGGACGACGCCCAGCGGCACGCCGACGAGCGCCGCCAGGGTGGACGACACGGCCACCATGAGCAGGGTCTCGAGGAACGCGTCAAGCAACAGCCCGAGCATCGCCGGCGACATGGCCGAGCACCTCCACCTTCAGGTCCTTGCTGCGGATGAACTCGAGAGAGGCCGCGACGTCCTCGGCGCGCCCGATCGCCTCGACGATGATGTTCCCGTACGGCTCACCCTGGATGTAGTCGACCTGCGCCTGCAGGATGTTGAGCAGGATCCCGAACCGGCGGACGACCTCGGCCATCACGGGCGTGTTCGCCGACGGCCCGCGGAAGACGATCCGGAGCACCGGGTTGCCGCCGGCCTCGGGCGGCGCCGCCAGGCGCGCGACGAGGTTCGCCGGGAGGGCCCGGTCCACGAGGTCGCGGACGAAGCGCCGGGTCACCTCGGCGGTCGGCGAGGTGAAGACGTCGAAGACGGGGCCGAGCTCCACGATCTCGCCGTGCTCCAGCACCGCCACCCGGTCGCAGATCTCCTTGATGACCGGCATCTCGTGCGTGATGAGGACGATGGTGAGCCCGAGCTTCCGGTTGATGTCGCGGAGCAGGGTGAGGATCGCCTGCGTGGTCTCGGGGTCGAGCGCCGAGGTGGCCTCGTCGCAGAGCAGCACCGACGGCTCCGAGGCGAGCGCCCGCGCGATGCCGACCCGCTGCTTCTCCCCGCCGGACAGCTCGGCGGGGTAGCGGCCGTGCTTGCCCGCGAGCCCGACCAGCTCCAGGAGCGGCGCCGCGGCGGCGCGCGCGTCCGCGCGCGAGCGGCCGGCGAGCTCGAGGGGGAGGGCGACGTTGTCGAGGGCGGTCCGCGAGGAGAGCAGGTTGAAGTGCTGGAAGATCATCCCGATCGCGTGGCGCGCCTCGCGCAGGGCCCGGCCTCGGAGCGCGGTGATCTCCCGGCCCTCGACCACCACGCGACCCGACGTGGGCCGCTCGAGGAGGTTGATGCAGCGGACGAGCGTACTCTTGCCGGCGCCGCTGCGGCCGATGACGCCGAACACCTCGCCCCTGGGGATGGCGAGGGAGACGCCCTTGAGGACGTGGACGGGGCCGCCCTCGGCGTGGAAGGTCTTCGTGAGGTCTCGGAGCTCGATCATCGTGCTTCGCGGGGGGCTGGACGCGGGGTGTCCGTTATACTGGAGGAGCCCCCGCGGCGCGAGGCCGGCCGGCGTGGCAGGCTCCGCGGGGCGATCGGCGCGTTGCCCGGCGCCTCGATCTCCCCTATAGGATGAGCATCCGTTATCACGGAAGGAGACCTCCCACATGAGAGCCGTCCGGACGATCCCGCTCCTCGCCACCGCACTCCTCGCGCTCGCCGGCGTCGCCCGTGCGGCGCCGGCCCAGACCCTCAAGGTCGGCACCGAGGGTGTTTACGCTCCGTTCACGTTCCAGGACGCCGACGGGAAGCTCACCGGCTACGACGTCGAGGTCGTCCGGGAGATCGCGCGGCGCGCCGGGCTCGAGCCGGTGTTCGCCCCGACGCCGTGGGACAGCATCTTCCTCGGGCTCGACTCGCGGAAGTTCGACCTGGTCGCGAACCAGATCGGCAAGACGCCCGAGCGCGAGAAGAAGTACCTCTTCACCGACGACTACCTCGTCTCCGGCGCACAGATCATCGTCAAGGAAGGGCGCGCCGGGACGTTCTCCGGGCTCGAGAGCCTCGCGGGCCTGAAGGTCGGCACCGGCGTCGGCAGCAACTACAGCAAGCTGCTCGAGGCCTACAACGCGAGCCACACCCCGCCCATCGACATCAAGTACTACGACGGGACCCTCACCACCGTCCTCCAGGACATCGTCGCGGGCCGCCTCGACGCGACCGTGAACGACCGCCTGACGGTGGGGTACAACGTCAAGAAGCTCGCGCTCCCCGTGAAGCTGGTCGGGGCGCCGCTCGCGCTCGTCCCCTCGCACTTCGTGGTCCGCAAGGGGCCGGAGGGCGAGGCGCTCGTGAAGCGCCTCGACGCGGCCATCGCCGCGGCCAAGCGGGACGGCACGCTCGCGAAGCTCTCCGTGAAGTGGTTCGGCGCCGACTACACGCGCTAGCGCTCCCTCCCGCCCGTGGACGCCGCCGGCATGGAGCCGCTGCTCGACTATCCCTTCATGGTGTCGGTGGTGCCCGCGCTCCTGCGGGCGCTGCCGGTCACCCTGAACGTGACCGTGGTGTCGATGAGCCTGGCGCTGCCGCTCGCGCTCGCCACCGCCCTCGTCCGGATCTCCCGCGTCCCGGTGCTCCGGCACGTGGCGGCGCTCTACGTCTCGTTCATGCGCGGCACGCCGCTCCTCGTGCAGATCTACCTCGCCTACTACGGCCTGCCGAAGGTGCTGAACCACCTCGGCGACCGCTACGGCTGGTCCCTCGACGTGAGCAGCATCCCGGCCATCGCCTTCATCTACCTCGCGTTCACGCTGAACGTCGGGGCCTACGCCTCCGAGACCTTCCGCGCGGCGATCGAGGCGATCGACCGGGGGCAGATGGAGGCGGCGCTCTCGGTGGGGATGACGCGCTGGCAAGGCATGCGCCGGATCGTGCTCCCCCAGGCGCTCACCATCGCCCTGCCGAGCCTCGGGAACACCGTCATCGCGCTGCTCAAGGACACCTCGCTCGCCTTCCTCGTGTCGGTGGTGGAGCTCATGGGGGAGGCGAAGATCCAGGCGGCGCGCGGGCTGCAGTTCTTCGAGGTCTACCTGGTGGCCGCGCTCGTCTACTGGGTCATCTGCATCGGCATCGAGCGGGGCATGGCGGTGCTGGAGCGCCGGGTGAGGCGGTACGAGGGGCTCTCGCCGGCATGATCGAGCTCCGCGACGTCACGAAGGCGTTCAACGGCGTGCCAGCCCTGCGGGGCGTGAGCCTCGAGGTCCACGAGGGCGAGTCCGTCGTCATCCTCGGGCCGAGCGGCTCCGGCAAGTCCACGCTGCTGCGCTGCGTGAACTTCCTCGAGCGCCCGGACGGCGGGACGATCCGCGTCGGCGATCTCACCGTGGACGCCCACCGGGCCACGAAGGCGGAGGCGGCGGCGCTGCGGCGGCGGACCGCCATGGTGTTCCAGCACTACCACCTGTTCCGCAACAAGACCGCGCTCGAGAACGTGATGGAGGGGCTCCTCGTGGTGAGGAAGCTCCCGCGCGCCGAGGCCCGCGCCGCGAGCGAGCGGGTCCTCGCGCGCGTCGGTCTCTCGAACCGGCTCTCCTACTTCCCGTCCCAGCTCTCCGGCGGCCAGCAGCAGCGGGTCGGCATCGCCCGGGCGCTCGCGCTCGAGCCCGACGTCATCCTCTTCGACGAGCCGACCTCGGCGCTCGACCCGGAGCTCGTGGGCGAGGTCCTCGACGTGATGCGCGGCCTCGCCCGCGACGGCGTGACGATGCTCGTCGTCACCCACGAGATGGGCTTCGCGCGCGAGGTCGCCCAGCGCGTGATCTTCATGGACGAGGGGCGCATCGTGGAGGAGGGCGCGGCCGAGGACGTCTTCCAGCGCACGCGCCACGAGCGGACGCGGCAGTTCCTGCAGCGGGTCAAGCGGACCTGACGGGCGTGCATCCGTGCACGGGCCCCGTGCATCTCCGCGCGAGCGTCGAGGCCCGGATTCCGGTACACGTGCCTCGAGCGTCCGGGGTCCCGGAGGCGAGGAGGGTGGCACCCTTGTCCCGTCGAGGCTGGCTGCTGTTCGTCGCGCTGTGCGTGATCTGGGGGATCCCGTACCTGCTCATCAAGGTCGCGGTCCGGGAGATCACCCCGGCGAGCCTCGTCTTCCTGCGCACCGCCATCGGCGCGCTCGTCCTCCTGCCGGTGGTGCTCCTCTCCCGGGGCGACCTGCGCGCCCTCCTGCCGCGCTGGCGCCCCATCGTGCTGTTCACCGTGGCGGAGCTCGCGGTCCCGTGGCTCCTGCTCTCCGACGCCGAGCGCCACCTGCCGAGCTCCCTCGCGGGCCTCCTCGTCGCGTCGGTGCCGCTGGTCGGCGTCGTGCTGGCCCGCCTGAGCGGGGTCCCCGAGCCGCTCGGAGGACGCCGTCTCGCCGGGCTCTGGGTCGGGCTCGCGGGCGTGGTCGCGCTGCTCGGCCTCGACGTGCGCGGGGGAGACCTGCGCGCGGTGGGCGAGATGGTGCTCGTGGTGATCGGCTACGCGGTGGGCCCCATGGTCGTGTCCCGGCGCCTCACCGACGTGCGGACCCTGGACGTGGTGGCGGTGTCGCTCGTGCTGGGCGCCGTGGGGTACGCGCCGTTCGGGATCGCCCAGCTCCCCGCCGCGCTGCCGTCGATCGAGGCGATCCTCTCGGTGGTCGTGCTCGGGGTGCTCTGCACGGCGCTCGCCTTCGTGCTCTTCTTCCGGCTCATCGCCGAGGTCGGGCCGGTGCGGGCCACCGTGGTCGCGTACGTCAATCCGGCGGTCGCCGTAGCCGCGGGGGTCGCCGTGCTGGGTGAGCCGCTGACGGCGGGCACGGTCATCGGGTTCTTGCTCATCCTCGCCGGCTCCTGGCTCGCGACCGGAGCGCCGGTGCGCGCCGCCGCCTCCTCGGCGTCCCCGATGGCGCCGGGCTCCGCCGGACAGGCGTGAGGCCGGGTCGCGGCGCGCTGACGCGCCGTCCTTGATCGCACGCAACCCTCGGCTTTCACTTGCGCGGCGCGTCGTCGTCGTGACGCGCGGTTGCTTGCCCTCGAGAAAAAAGCGCGAGGCGGGTGAACGGGAGCCTCCGATTGTGCTTCAATGCCGCGCACTCTGCAGCCCGGTACTGAGGTGCATCACCCAACGTAATGGAGGCACGATGAACTTCTCGAAGCTCAGGGCGATCGCCCTGGTGAGCGCGGCGCTCGCCATGCCCGCCGCCGGCCACGCCCAGGACGCGAAGCCCGGTGAGTTCAAGATCCCCGGCACCAACACCACGCTCAAGCTCAACGGCTTCGTCGAGCTCGACGCCACCTACGACTTCAGCGGCGCCGACGAGGACATCCGCGGCGACGACTGGGCGTCCTTCCTCGAGTTCCAGCCGCTCGACCGCGGCGAGCGCGACAAGGACCGCCTGTACGTGACCGCCCGCACGTCGCGCGTCGGCCTCACCACCACCACGCCGACCGACCACGGCAACCTCGTGGTCCGCGTCGAGGGCGACTTCAACTCGCCGTCCGCCTTCAACTACTCCACCGAGGCGACCACCAACGGCACGAACTTCCGCATCCGCCACGCCTACGGCGAGTACGCCGGTTTCCTGGTCGGCCAGACCTGGGCCAACTTCATGGATCTCGGGTCGCTCCCCGACACCGTGGACTTCAACCCGCACGGCGCGTTCGCGCTGACCCGCTCGCCCGGCGTCCGCTACACCGCCAACTTCGGCGGGCCGACCCTCGCGGTCGCCCTCGAGAACCCGCAGAGCCTGGTGCTCAACACGGAGAAGGCTCCCGGGACGCTCACCGTCGGGCGCGAGTTCGACCGCTACCCGGACGTCTCCGCGAACCTCACGGTCCCGTTCTCGCTCGGCCACCTGAACCTGCGCGCCGTGACCTTCGAGTACCAGGGCCGCACCGCGGCCGGCGTGCACGACAGCCGCTGGGCCTGGGGCGCCGGCGTCTCCGGCAGCGTGAAGCTCGGCAAGCTGGACAGCGTGGTGTGGTCGGTCCAGGGCGGCGACGGCATCGGCCGCTACATGTTCACGACGCTGTTCCAGGGCGCCGCGTTCGTGGGGAACGACATCGAGATGTGGAGCGCGGTCGCGTACCACGTGGGCCTCACCCACAACTGGTCGCCCACCTTCCGCTCGAACCTCATCTGGACCCAGACGTTCTTCGACAAGGACGACGCGCTCGCGGCCGAGCTGGGCGATCCCCTGTCGAACAAGCGCATCGACGCCGGCTACGTGAACTCGTTCTACAGCCCGGTGAAGAACGTCGAGCTCGGCCTCGAGTACGCGTACGGCCGCCGGACCGTCTTCGCCGCGGCCCTCGCCGATCCGTCCAACGACGTGGGCACGCAGCACCGCGTCAACGCGCTCGCTCGCTACACCTTCTTCTAGGCGGGGCGGGTGGTTTCCGAGGGGGGCGGTGGCCGAGCGAGGCCGCCGCCCCCCTCGTTTTCGTCGTCACCTCGGCGCGGTGCGCAAAGAACCGGGGGTGAGGAGGGTGCCCGCGAAACGAGCACCGCCCGGGACGGCGCCGCGGGCCGGGAAGCGCGTTGCACATTGCCCATGACAAATGCGTTCTGTATGACGGAAGCTTCCGTTTCTTCACCCCTGGAGGCTCCCATGCGTTTCGCGCGAGCGTTGGCGGTTTCGGCACTGGTCCTGGCCGTAGCCGGTTGCGAGAAGAAGCAGGAACCCGCCGCTGCGGGTCAGCAGCAGGCGGCGGCACCGTCGGACACGATCCTCATCGGGCACGTCGCGTCCCTCACCGGCGAGCAGGCGACGTTCGGCGAGTCGACGGACAACGCCATCAAGCTCGCGATCGCCGAGGCGAACGCGAACGGCGGCGTGAAGGGCAAGAAGCTCGCGCTCAAGACGTATGACGACCAGGGCAAGCCCGAGGAGGCCGCGGTCGCCGCGACGCGCCTCATCGTGCAGGACAAGGTCGCGGTGCTCCTCGGCGAGGTGGCCTCCAGCCGCTCGCTCGCGATCGCGCCGATCGCGGACACCAACAAGGTCCCGCAGATCTCCCCCACCTCGACGAACCCGCGCGTCACGAAGGACGGCACGAAGACGCGGCCCTACGTCTTCCGCGTCTGCTTCATCGATCCGTTCCAGGGCACCGTGATGGCGAAGTTCGCCCACGAGAACCTGAAGCTGAAGCGGGTGGCCATCCTCCGCGACGTCGGGAACGACTACTCGGTCGGCCTCGCCGACTACTTCTCCGCCAAGTTCAAGGAGCTCGGCGGCGAGGTCGTGAGCGACCAGAGCTTCAAGGCCGGTGACCAGGACTTCAAGGCCCAGCTCACCGCCATCAAGAACAAGAACCCCCAGCTCATCTACGTCCCCGCCTACTACACCGACGTCGCGCTCATCGGCCGCCAGGCCCGCGAGCTGGGATTCAAGGGTCCCCTCGCCGGCGGCGACGGCTGGGACTCGGCCAAGCTGTACGAGATCGCCCAGGGCGCGCTCGACGGCTCGTACTTCTCGAACCATTACACCCACGAGAACCCGGACCCGCGGGTCCAGAACTTCGTGAAGAAGTACAAGGACACCTACGGCTCCGTGCCGGACGCGCTCGCCGCCCTCGGATACGACGCGGCCCTCGTCGCCATCGACTCCATGAACCGCGCCAAGGACCTCACGGGCCCTTCGATCCGCGACGCCATCGAGCAGACGAAGGGCTTCCACGGCGTGGCGGGCAACATCACGCTCGACGCGGATCACAACGCCGTGAAGTCGGCCGTCGTGATCGGCATCGAGAAGAACACCCCGAAGTACGTCACGACCGTCGAGCCGTAGGGCTCCGCCTTCCGTAGAGAAGGGGAGGGGTTGATCGAGGCCCCTTCCCTTCTCTATGGTGTCGCACCCCATTTCCCCGGGTGGCCCGCGTGACCGAGTTCCTTCAGCACTTCGTGAACGGCCTCTCCGTCGGGACGATCTACGCCCTGATCGCGCTCGGCTACACGATGGTGTACGGCGTCCTGAAGCTCATCAACTTCGCCCACGGCGACGTCTACATGGTGGGCGCGTTCTCGGGCTACTACCTGGGGATCGTCGGCGGGGGAGGCGAGCCGTCGTTCTTCCGGGCGGCGTACGTCACCCTGGGCGCGATGATCGCGTGCGCGCTGCTCGGGTTCGTGATCGAGCGCTTCGCCTACCGGCCGCTCCGCCACCGGGCGCGGCTGACCGCGCTCATCACGGCCATCGGCGTCTCGTTCCTGCTCGAGTACGGGTTCCAGCTGTCGCCCTGGATCCGCACCCCGGTGCAGTTCCCGCCCGGCCCGAGCCCGCGCTTCTTCCCGCCGCTCATCGACTTCGGCGGCGAGCGCTCCATCGAGGTCCTCGGCGCGACGATGCCCAAGATCGATCTGCTCGGGCTCGGGGTCGCGCTCGGGCTGATGCTCGTGCTCCAGTTCATCGTCTACCGCACGCGCTTCGGCACCGCGATGCGCGCCGTCTCCTTCGATCCGCAGGTCGCCGGCCTCATGGGGATCCCCGTGAACCGGATCATCTCCTGGACCTTCATGCTGGGCAGCGCGCTCGCCGCGGCGGCCGGCATCATCAACGCCTCCTCGCGCCCCAAGATCGAGCCGCTCTTCGGCCTCATCTCCGGGCTCAAGGCGTTCGTGGCGGCGGTGCTGGGAGGCATCGGGAGCGTCCCCGGCGCCATGGCGGGCGGGCTCCTGCTCGGGCTCACCGAGGAGTACGTCGCCGGCTACACGGACTCGTCCTACCGCGACGCCATCGCGTTCACGGTGCTCATCCTCGTGCTGCTGATCCGCCCAGCCGGCCTCTTCGGCCGCGTCACCGTGGAGAAGGTATAGTGGCGCGCGCGAAGGCAGTGTTCCGGTCGATCCTGCCCTTCCTCCTGGGGCTGCCCGTCCTCTTCGCCATCCAGTCGGTGACGCCGCCCGACTACGCGCTCATCCTGGTGAGCGTCGGCGTGAACGTCGTGCTGGCGGTCTCGCTCAACGTGGTGAACGGCTTCACCGGGCAGTTCTCGCTCGGGCACGCCGGGTTCATGGCGGTGGGCGCGTACACCGCCGCGAAGATCACCACCGGGCTCGTGGGCGTGGACCTCCCCTTCGTCCCGCAGGCCTTCTCCGATCAGGCCATCTTCGCCCTGGCGCTCAGCGCGGGCATGGCCACCGCGGCGCTCGCCGGCTTCCTGGTGGGCATGCCCTCCCTGCGCCTGCGCGGCGACTACCTCGCCATCGTCACGCTGGGGTTCGGCGAGATCATCCGCTCCGTCATCGAGAACATGAAGACCCTCGGGCAGGCGACGGGCCTCTCCGGCCTGCCCCCGCGGACCAACCTCGTGTGGGTGGGCGTCTCGGCCATCGCCACGGTGGTGATGGCGCGCCGGCTCGCGGTCTCGACCCAGGGCCGGGCGCTCTTCGCCATCCGCGAGGACGAGGTCGCGGCCGAGGCGATGGGCGTGGACACGACCGGCTACAAGGTGCGGGCGTTCGTCATCTCGGCCGCGTACGCCGGCCTCGCCGGCGCGCTCATCTCGCACGCCATCCTGCTCGCCACGCCGCGCATGTTCACCTTCGTCCGCTCCATCGAGGTGGTGGTGATGGTGGTGCTCGGCGGCCTCGGCTCCATCACGGGCTCGATCGTCGCCGCCTGCACCCTCACCATCGCGCTGGAGCTGCTCCGCGAGTTCCAGGCCTACCGCATGGTCGTCTACGCGATCCTCCTCATCGCGCTCATGCTGCTCCGCCCCCAGGGGATCTTCGGGACGCGGGAGATCTGGGACCTCGCCATCGTCCGCCGGCTGTTCCGGACCCGGCAGCTCGCCGCGACGGGACCCGCCGGCGCCTCGCCGACCGAGGTCCGCGACGACTCGACCAAGGGGGTCGTATGAGCGCGCCCCTCGAGGCGAAGTCGGTCACCATGCGGTTCGGGGGGCTCAAGGCCCTCTCCGAGTTCAGCCTGGTGATGGAGCCCGGCGAGCTCGTCGGCCTCATCGGCCCGAACGGCGCCGGCAAGACCACCGCCTTCAACGCCATCACCGGCGTCTACACGCCCAGCGAGGGCGAGGTCCGGGTGTCCGGCGAGCTCGTGAACGCCCAGCGCCCGCACGAGATCTGCGGGAAGGGCGTCGCCCGCACCTTCCAGAACATCCGCCTCTACAAGCAGCTCACCGCGCTCGACAACGTCCGGGTCGCCTGCCACGCGCGGGCGACGAGCGGCTTCTTCGACGCGCTGTTCCTCACCGCGCGCCACCGCACCGAGGAGTCCCGCATCCTCTCCCGCGCCGAGGAGTACCTGAAGGTGATGGGGCTCTCGCACCGGCGCGACGAGATCTCCCGCAACCTGCCCTACGGCGAGCAGCGCCGGCTGGAGATCGCCCGGGCGCTCGCGACCGGCCCGAAGGTGCTCTGCCTCGACGAGCCGGCGGCCGGCATGAACGCCGCCGAGAAGGTCGAGCTCATGCAGCTCATCCGCAACATCCGCGATCGGTTCGGCATCTCGATCCTCGTCATCGAGCACGACATGCGGCTCGTGATGGGCGTCTCCGAGCGGCTCCTCGTGCTCGACCACGGCGTGACCATCGCGCAGGGCAAGCCCGAGGCCATCCGGAAGAACCCGAAGGTGATCGAGGCCTACCTCGGCGACGCGTACCTCGAGGAGAAGCACATCGCGATCACCCCGGAGGGCGCGCGATGAGCGGCGACGGCCTCATCCTCCAGGTGAAGGACCTGCGGGTCCACTACGGCGCCATCGAGGCGCTGCGCGGGGTCTCCCTCGAGGTCTCGCAGGGCCAGGTCGTGGCGCTCATCGGCGCGAACGGCGCGGGCAAGACCACCACCCTCCGCGCCGTGTCGAAGATGCTCAAGCCGAGCACCGGCGCGATCCACTTCAAGGGGGAGGACGTCACGCGGCTCCCCTCGCACGCGCTCGTGGCGCGCGGCATGGCCCACGCGCCGGAGGGGCGGGGGATCTTCCTCAACCTCACGGTGCGCGAGAACCTCGACCTCGGCGCGTACCTCCGGAGCGACCGGGCCGGGATCGCCCAGGACGCCGAGCGGCAGTTCTCGCTCTTCCCCATCCTCGCCGAGCGCCGCAACCAGGTGGCGGGCACGCTCTCGGGCGGCGAGCAGCAGATGCTGGCCGTCGCCCGCGCGCTCATGAGCCGGCCCAAGCTGATGCTGCTCGACGAGCCGTCCCTGGGGCTCGCGCCGCAGGTCGTCGAGCGCATCTTCAGCGTGCTGCGCGAGGTGAACGCCTCCGGCGTCTCGCTGCTCCTCGTCGAGCAGAACGCCCACAAGGCGCTCCAGCTCGCGCACCGGGCCTACGTGCTCGAGACCGGCAACGTCGTGATGCAGGGGACCGGCAAGGAGCTGCTCGCCTCGCCGGAGGTCCGCAAGGCGTATCTCGGGGAGTGACGGGCCACGCGCGCGCGGTGTGTCCACGCGCGCGCCGGGAGGCTATCTTCCGGGGATGTCCATCGCCTCACCACGCTCGGCGCAGGGCCGGGAGTTCCTGGCCGGCTGCCGCGACGAGCTCCCCATCCTGCTCGGCGTCGCGCCCTTCGGGATGATCTACGGCCTGCTCGCGCTCGGCGCGGGGCTCCCCGCGCTCACCGCCCAGGCGATGTCGTCGGTGGTGTTCGCCGGGTCGGCGCAGTTCATCGCGACGCAGCTCATCCGCGAGGGCACGCCGGCGGTGGTCCTCGTCGTGACGGTGTTCGTCGTGAACCTGCGCCACGCGCTGTACAGCGCCTCGGTCGCGCCGCGCCTCAAGCACCTCGGGACCGGCTGGAAGGTGCTCCTCGCCTACCTCCTCACCGACGAGGCCTACGCCGTCGCGGCCTCGCGCTACGCGCGCGACGGCGACCGGCCCGACGTCGCGCCGCACCTCCACTGGTACTTCCTCGGGGCCGGCGTGACCCTCTGGGCCGCCTGGCAGGCCAGCACCGCCGCGGGGGTGTTCCTCGGCGCGGCCGTGCCGCGGAGCTGGTCGCTCGACTTCACCCTCGCCCTCACCTTCATCGCGCTCGTCATCCCGGCGCTGAAGGACGTGGCGGCCGCCGCCGCCGCGATCGCCGCCGGCCTCCTCGCGGTCATGGTGGTGGGGCTGCCCTACAAGCTCGGCCTGGTGCTCGCCGCGCTGGTGGGGATCCTCGTCGGGCTGTTCGTGGACGCGAGGCGGGCATGAGCTGGCTGCCCGCCCTCGCCGTCGCCGGGCTCGTCACCTTCGCGATCCGGCTCTCCTTCATCCTGCTCCTCGGGAAGGTGGAGCTGCCGCCCATCGTCACCCACGCGCTGCGCTTCGTCCCGCCCGCCGTGCTCTCGGCGATCGTCTTCCCGGAGCTGCTCGTGCGCGACGGCGCGCTCGACCTGCGCCCCGGGAACCTCCGGCTCGTGGCGGGCGTCGTCGCGGCCCTCGTCGCGTGGCGCACGCGGAACGTGGTCCTCACCATCGCGGTCGGGATGGCGGTGCTGTGGACCCTGCAGGCCCTGGCCTGACGAGCGCGCCGCGATGGTCATCCCCCCGCAGAAGCTCGCGCTCTTCGTCGCCGCCACGCTCGCCCTCACGCTCACGCCCGGCCCGGCGGTGCTGTTCATCGTGGCGCGCAGCATGAGCCTCGGCCGGCGCGCCGGGTTCCTGTCGGTGCTGGGGGTGGGGCTCGGGAACACCGTCCACGCCGCCGCGGCCGCGCTCGGCCTGGCGGCGCTGCTCGCGTCGTCGCCGGTGGCCTTCTCCTTCGTGAGGTACCTCGGGGCCGCCTACCTCGTGCTCCTCGGCGTTCGCCGGGTGCTCGACCGCGGCGGTTCGCTGGGGGCCGCGGACGCAGGGGCGGCGCCCGCCGCGCCGCGCTCGATCCTCCGCCAGGGCTTCCTGGTGGCCGCGCTCAACCCCAAGACGGCGCTCTTCTTCCTCGCCTTCCTGCCCCAGTTCGCGGATCCCGCGCGCGCGTCGATGGCGGCGCAGGTCCTGGCCCTGGGCCTCCTCTTCGTGGCGCTCGCCGTCGTCACCGACAGCGGCTACGTGCTCGTCGCCGGTGGGCTCGGGGGCTGGTTGCGCCGGAACCCCGCGTTCGCGCGCAGGGAGCGCTACCTGAGCGGCGCGATCTACGTGGGCCTCGGCGCGCTGAGCGCGCTCGCGCGGTGACGGCGTTGCTCGCCTGGGCCGAGCCCGTCGCGATCCGCGCCCTTTGCCCCGCTCCGCGCGGGCTGATATGTCCTCGCGCCGTGCCCGCGACCGAGCCCGAGCGAACGGTGATGGACCCCGCGGCGGCCGTGCCGCCGGGCGCCCCCGCGCGGCCTCCGCGCGGGCGCGGCACGGCGCTGGGGGTCGCCTACGTGGCGGCGTCCGCGGTGAGCTTCGGCACGCTGCCCATCTTCGCGCGCCTCGCCTACGCGTCGGGCGTGGACACCTCGACGCTCCTCCTGCTCCGCTTCACGATCGCCGCCGCCCTCATGTGGATCGTGCTCGCGCTCCGCGGCGCCCGGGTCCCGCGGGGCAAGGGGCTCGCCATGCTCGTCGGCATGGGGGCGATCGGGTACGCCGGGCAGGCGTTCTCGTACTTCACCGCGGTGAGCCTCGCGTCGGCCGGGCTCGCGGCGCTGCTCCTGTACCTCTACCCGGCCCTCGTCGCGATCCTGGCGCGCGTCGTCCTCCGCCACCCGCTCTCCGGCGCGCAGCTCGTCGCCATCGTCATGGCGCTCCTCGGGAGCCTGCTCACCATCGGGCGGGCGGTGGACGGGTCGCCGCTCGGGATCTTCTTCGGCGTGCTCGCGGCGCTCATCTACTCGGTCTACATCCTCACCGGCGGCCGGCTCCCGGCCGGCATCACGCCGACCGCCTCGACCACGGTGGTCAGCTCGGCCGCGGCGGTGGTCTTCGCGGGCGTGGTCCTGCTGCGCGGCCCGCAGCTGCCGCGGACGCCGGTGGGCTGGGCCGCGGTCCTCGCCATCGCGGTGATCTGCACCGTGCTCGCCGTCGCGTTCTTCCTGGCCGGGCTCGAGCGGCTCGGTCCGGTGCGGGCCTCCGTCTACTCGACCCTCGAGCCCGTGACCACGCTCGTCCTCGCCGCCGTCCTGCTCGGCGAGCAGGTGACCCTCGTGCGCGCCGCGGGCGGGGCGCTCATCCTCGGCGCCGTGCTGCTCCTCTCGCGCGTCGAGGCGGCGTCCCGGTGACGGTCCCCGCGGAAGGGTCCCGCGGCGCGGCTGGGGTCGGCTACGCCGCGGCCGCGTATCTCATGTGGGGGCTGTTCCCGCTCTACTTCCACGCCCTCGCCGGCGTGCCCGCCCCCGAGATCCTAGCCTACCGCATCGTCTGCTCGACGCTGTTCGTGGCGGCGCTCGTGACGCTGAAGCGGCGCTGGGCGGACGTCCTCCGGCAGCTCCGCGCGCCGGGGACGCTTCCGAGCCTCGCCGCGAGCGCGCTCTTCATCTCGGCCAACTGGCTCGTCTACGTCTGGGCCGTGAACGCGGGGCGCGTCCTGGAGGCGAGCCTCGGCTACTTCGTGAACCCGCTCGTCTCGGTGGTCCTCGGCGTGGTGTTTCTGCGGGAGCCGCTCACGCGCGCGCAGCGGATCGCGGTGATCCTCGCGGCCCTGGGCGTGGTCGCGCTCGTCGTCCGCGCCGGGACGTTCCCGTGGGTCGCGCTGGCCCTCGCGCTGACCTTCGGGCTGTACGGGCTCATCCGCAAGCGGGTGCGGGTGGACGCGACCGCCGGGCTCCTCGGGGAGGTGGCGCTCCTCACGCCCGTCGCGGCGATCTACCTCGCGGCGCTGGGGGCCGCGCACGCGGGCCACCTCGGCGCGAGCGCACGCGTGACGATCTTCCTCGCCGCGAGCGGGGTGGTGACCGCGATCCCGCTCATGCTGTTCGCCCTCGGCGTCCAGCGGCTCCGGCTCTCCACGATCGGGCTCCTCCAGTACGTGAACCCGACCGTCCAGTTCGCCATCGCCGTGCTCGTCTTCCGGGAGCCGTTCTCCGCGGCGCACGCCCTGACCTTCGGCTGCATCTGGCTCTCGCTCGCGATCTACTCGTTCGAGGCGCTCGCGCTGGCTCGGCGTCAGGCGGGGTGACGGGACGCGACCGTCGGGCCCCGTGAAGAGACGCTCGCCGGCCAGGGAGAATCCTCCCGAGCGTTGCCGCCGAGCTCGGGGCGTGCTCGAAGGCGGATCGAACCTGCATCGCGTGCGGTACGATCGGTCGCATGCACGCCGTCCTGCCCTGCATCGCCGCGCTCCTGGTCTCCGCCTCGACGCCGGCAGAACCGCGTCACGATCCCGAGCCACCGACGGGCGCCTGGGACGATGAGCCCGAGGCGACGCAGGGGGACGCCGAGAGCACTGCCGCGCTGACGCTCGAGCGAGACGGCGCGGACGCCGTCCCGGCTCTCGTCGCCGCCCTCCGCGCCGAGAGTCCGTACGACGCGGGCAGCGTCATCGCGAGCGACGCACGCTTCGTGCGGCTCACGCACGCGGAGCGGGCCCGGCTGCTCGACGGGCTCGAGGAGGGGATCCGCTGGTGGGCCCCGCTCCTCAACCTCTACCCGGGATACGGGCTCGGCTCTCTCGCGTCGCGTGACCCGCGCGGCGCGTGGCTCGCGGCGGCGGACTTTGCAGGCTCGACGCTCTTCTTCGCGGGCGTCCTCTCGGCGTTCGGGACCTCGCAGCCCAGCCGCAGCGGGTCCGTGCTCTTGGGGACGGGCGCGGCGCTCATCCTCGGCTCCCGGGTGGGGGGAGTGATCCTCCCGTTCACCTTCTCCGGCCGGCGCCACCGCGAGGCAGAGCGCGCGCTGCGGGCACTGCCGCCGCCCGTCACGGCGATGCCGGCCCTGCTCCCGATCGCGCCGGGACGCGGAGCCCCCGGCGCGGCCCTCGGCGTGGCGCTCCGCTATTGATTGGGAGGCGATCCTTCGACGCGGGGGCCGCTGCCTGCTCCACCGCGCGCAAGGTCCACGCCTGCGGCTCCAGGAGCTCTACGCGCCGGTCTTCCCGCCGAGGTAGGCCGCCTGCACCTTCGGATCGGACGCGAGGGTCGCGGCCGGGCCCTCGAGCACGATCCGGCCGACCTCCATCACGTAGCCGCGGTGGGCGAGCTTGAGCGCCGCGCGGGCGTTCTGCTCCACCAGCACCACCGTCACGCCCGTCTGCTCGTTGATCTCGCGCAGCGTGCGGAAGATGGCCTTCACGAGCAGCGGGGCGAGGCCGAGGGACGGCTCGTCGAGGAGGAGCACGCGCGGCTTCGCCATCAGGGCCCGCCCGATGGCGAGCATCTGCTGCTCGCCGCCGGAGAGGGTGCCGGCGAGCTGCAGCCGGCGCGTCTCGAGGACCGGGAAGAGCTTGTAGATCCAGGCGGCGGTGGCGGCGATCTCGTCCTTGTCGGAGCGGGTGAACGCCCCGAGGACGAGGTTCTCCCGCACGGTCAGCGTGCCGAAGATGCGCCTGCCCTCCGGCGCCTGGGCGATCCCGAGCCGCACCCGCTCGTGCGCCGGGATGCCGGCCGCCGGCTTGCCGTCGTAGCGGATCTCGCCGCCCGAGGGGCGCAGGAGGCCGCTGATGGCGCGGAGGGTGGTGGACTTCCCGGCGCCGTTCGCGCCGAGGATGCTGACGATCTCGCCCTGCCGGACGGCGAGGTCGATGCCGTGCAGGGCCTCGACGTTGCCGTACTTGACCCGCAGGCCGCGCGTCTCGAGGAGCGGCGCGTCCACTAGACCTCCTCCGTGCCGAGGTACGCCTCGATGACCCGCGGGTTCGCCTGGATCGCGGCCGGGGAGCCCTCGGCGATCTTCTGTCCGTACTCGAGCACCACGATGTGCTCGCAGGCCCGCATCACGAGGCTCATGTCGTGCTCGATGAGCAGGATGGTGATGCCGCGCGCCCGGATCCGGCCGATGAGGCCGATGAGCTCCTCGGTCTCCTGCTCGTTCATCCCGCCTGCCGGCTCGTCCAGGATCACGAGCCGCGGGTCCGCGGCGAGCGCCCGGGCGATCTCGAGGCGCCGCTGGTCGCCGTAGGCGAGGTTCTTCGCGAGCTCCATGGCGCGCCCGCGCAGGCCGACGAAGGCGAGCTCGTCCACCGCCCGCGCCGCGGCCTCGCGCTCCTCGCGGACCTGCCAGGGCGGGCGGAGGAGCGCGCCGAGCGCGCCGCTCCGCGTGCGGCAGTGGCGCCCGGCGAGGACGTTCTCGACGGCCGAGAGCTGCTGGAAGAGCCGGACGTTCTGGAAGGTGCGGGCGATCCCCGCCTGCACGATCTTGTGCGTCCGCATCCGGTCGATCGCCCGGTCCTGGAAGCGGATCGTCCCGTGGTCGGCGCGGTAGTTGCCGGTGATGAGGTTGAAGGTGGTGGTCTTCCCGGCGCCGTTCGGCCCGATGAGGCCGACGACCGAGCCTGCCTGGACGTCGAACGTGACGTCGCTCACGGCGGTGAGCCCGCCGAAGCTCTTCGTGACGCCGCGGACCTCGAGCAGCGCGCTCACGACGACGCTCCTGCCCGGCGCACGTCGGACTCCTTGAAGCGGAGGAGCCGGAACGGGAGGAGCCCCTGGGGCCGGACGACCATCATCACCATCATCACGAGGCCGAAGACGAGCATGCGCGCGCTCGCGAAGCCGCGGAACACCTCGGGGAGCACCACCACGAGCACCGCGCCCACGATGACGCCGGGGATGGAGCCCGAGCCGCCGAGGATCACCATGAGGAAGAGGACCACCGACTCCCAGAACCCGAACGACTCGGGGGAGATGATGGTCATCTTCGCGGCGTAGAGGGTGCCGGTCATGCCGGCCCAGGCGGCGCCGAGCGCGAAGGCGAGCAGGCGGTAGCGGGCGGTGTTCACGCCGCTGCCCTCGGCGGCGACGGGGTCCTCGCGGAGGTAGTTGAGGGCGCGGCCGAAGCGCGACTGCTCGAGGCGGTGGAACAGGAGCACGGTGACCGCCACGAAGGCCCAGATCAGGTAGAGGAACTCGTGCGGGCGGCGGATCTTGTAGCCGAACACCATCGGGCGGGAGATGCCGAAGATCCCGTTCGCCCCGCCAGTGAGCCCGAACACGTCGTTCACGAGCGCGATCCGCACGATCTCGCCGAGCCCGATGGTCACCACGAGCAGGTAGTCGCCGCGCAGGTGGACGACGGGACGGGCCACCAGCGCCGCGAAGACCGCCGCCACCACGGCGCTCGCCGGGAGCGTCCAGAGGATCGGGATCTGGTACCTCGTGTTGAGGATCGCGGCGGTGTAGGCGCCCACCGCGTAGAACGCCGCGTGCCCCATGTTGAAGAGCCCCGCGTCGCCGAGGATGAGGTTCAGGCTCAGCGCCAGGAGGACGTAGAGCCCGACGCTGTTCAGCACGTCGAGCCAGTACGCGTCGAGGAAGCGGGGCGCCGCCACGATGAACGCGGCCGCGAGGGCGTACCCGACCGCGAGGCGGGTGGTGGTCCGGGCCGCCATCAGACCTTCTCCGCCACGCGCTCGCCGAGCAGGCCGGACGGACGCACGATGAGGATGAGGATGAGCACGAGGAAGGCGAACGCGTCCTTCCAGGCGATGGAGAGGTAGGCCGCGCCGAGCGCCTCGACGACGCCGAGCAGGAGCCCGCCCACCATCGCGCCGGGGATGTTGCCGATCCCGCCCAGGATGGCGGCGGTGAACGCCTTCATCCCGTAGATCCAGCCCATCGTGAAGCTGATCTGGCCGTAGTAGAGCCCGACGAGGAGGCCCGCCCCGCCGCCGAGGGCGGGGCCGATCACGAAGACGATCGTGACCACCTTGTTCACGTCGATGCCCATGAGCCGCGCCGCGCCCTGGTCGATGGCGGCGGCCCGGATGGCGGTGCCGACCTTGGTCTTCTGCACGAACAGGTAGAGGGCCGCCATGATGGTGACGGACACCAGCACGACCGCGAGGCGCAT
This sequence comes from Anaeromyxobacter sp. SG66, assembly GCF_022690805.1. NCBI lineage: Bacteria > Pseudomonadati > Myxococcota > Myxococcia > Myxococcales > Anaeromyxobacteraceae > Anaeromyxobacter > Anaeromyxobacter sp. SG66. The sequence continues at coordinate 77,000 of NZ_JALCZC010000003.1, read as the reverse complement.
CACCGGCATCTGCTGGCCGAGGAACGAGACCGTCGTCTGCGGGAGGACGTCCGGGTAGACCTGGTACCGGGCGCCGTAGACGAGCATGAGGGCGTTCTGGAGGAAGATCGAGGCGCCCAGCGCCGAGACCACCGCCGACAGGCGCGGCGACTCCCGCAGCGGCCGGTAAGCGGCCCGCTCCAGGATCACCCCGATGACGGCGACGAGCCCCATCACCATCACCGCCAGCACGACGAGCGCGAGCGCGAGGCCGAGGTGATCGTGGAGGAGGAACGACGTGAGGAGCGTCATCCCGAGGTACGCGCCGTAGGTGAAGAGGTCGCCGTGCGCGAAGTTGATGAGCCGGAGCACGCCGTACACCATCGTGTACCCGAGCGCGATCAGGGCGTAGATGCTCCCGACCGCGAGCCCGTTCGTCACCTGCTGGAAGAATTGCTCCATGAAGTCTGTCGGCTCCGGAGGTCGAGCGGGGCCCCTTGCGGCGGGGCCCCGCTCCGGGTTGCAGGACTACTTCTGCAGGACGAAGTTGCCGGCCGCGTCCACCGCGTACACGCGGTACAGCTCGCCGACCCGGTCACCCTTGTCGTTGAAGGCGATCTTGCCGGTGAAGCCCGGGAAGTCCTTGAGCTGGCCGACGAGGTACGCCCGCAGCTTGTCGGCGTCCGTCGACTTCGTCGCCTCGATGGCCTTCGCGACGACGCGGAAGCCGTCGCCGGCGAGGACGCCGTAGATCGAGCTCGGGGCCTCGCCATACTTCTTCTGGTAGCTCGCCACGTAGGCCTTGGCCTCGGGCGTGTCGAGGTCCTTCGGGACGGGCGGCGAGAGGAACTGGAACCCGGCCGCGGCGTCCTTGCCGGCGATCTTGACGAGGTCGGGGTTGTTGATCGCGTCGCCGCCGATGAACGGGACCTTCCAGCCCATCTGCTTCTTCTGCTTCAGGAGCAGGCCGGCCTCGGGGTAGTAGCCCGTGAAGAACACGACGTCCGGCCCGGCCGCCTTGAGGCGCGTGAGGATGGCCGAGTAGTCCTGCTCCTTGGGCGTGAGGGCGTCGAAGAAGGCGATCGGGATGTTGCGCTTCTTGAGGATCGCGGCGATCTCGTCCGCGAGCCCCTTCGAGTAGGCGGAGCTGTCGTGGAGCAGCGCGACCTTCTTCGCCTTCAGCTTCTCGAGGGTCGCGGCGCCGACGCGCCCCTGCTCGTCGTCGCGCGGGCAGGTCCGGAAGAAGTGCTTGAGCCCCTTCTCGGTGAGCCGTACGGCGGTGGAGCCGTTCGCCACCTGGATGACGCCGGCCTCGTCGAGGATGTTCTGGGTCGCCTCGGTCACCGCCGAGCCGTACGTGCCGATGACGGCCACGACGCCGCGGGTGGTGAGCCGCTGCGCGGCGAGGGCCGCGGTCCGCGGATCGCCGCCGTCGTCCTCCAGCACCACCTCGATCTGCTTGCCGAGCAGGCCCCCGCGCGCGTTCTGCTCCGCGGCGAGCAGCTCGACGTTGCGCTTCATCTCCTGGCCCTCGCTGGCCCAGGAGCCGGTCATCGGGGCCATCAGCCCGATCTTGACCGTGTCCGCCGCGCGGGCGGATCCGAATGCGAGCAGGGACATCGCGACAGCGAGTCTCATCGGCTTCGTCATGTGTCCTCCTTTGAACCCGGGGAGGCGACATCTCAGCACCAGTCGGGCGCCCTCCGGTAGCGGAAACGCGTGAGGGGGCCCGTTCCGACCGGCGGTCGCGGGGTCCGGGGGTCGTCATCCCCTCGCGCCCGAGCCCGGGGCGGGTTGGTTCCGCATCGCCCGCCAGGAGGGTTTCTTGTAGGTTGCGGCGCACTGCGTCGGGCGGCACGTCGCGGCCCGGCGGCTCAGGAGAACGAATGCAGGGCATCGGAACCGTCGTCAACGTCGGCGCCATCGTCGCCGGGACCGGGGTCGGGCTGCTCTTCGGCCGGCTGATCCCGGAGCGCGTCCGCTCGACCGCCATGGCCGCCATCGGGCTGTCGGTGCTCGGGGTCGGGCTGCAGATGGCCCTCGATCCGCGCGTCGACGCGACGAAGCTGGCCCACGCGGGCGCCGGGCCGTTCCACCCCAACCCGCTCGTCGTCATCGGCGGGCTGGTGGTGGGAGGGATCGCGGGCGAGCTGCTCCAGCTCGAGCTGCGGCTGGAGCGCTTCGGCATCTGGATGCAGTCCTTCGCGCGGCGGGCGCCCGCCACGGCGGGCCACGCCGCGCCGCAGGGCCATGACCTCGTCGAGGGGTTCGTGACGGCGTCCTTGCTGTACTGCGTCGGAGCCATGGCCGTGATCGGCTCGATCCAGGACGCCGCCGGCCAGCCCGACGTGCTGTTCGTCAAGGCGCTGCTCGACGGTGTCACCTCCATCGTGCTCGCCTCCACGCTGGGTCCGGGGGTGGGACTCTCGGTGCTGCCGCTCGCGCTCTACCAGGGTGGCATCACGGCCGCCGCGAGCGGCGTGGCCGCCTACCTCACGGTCCCGGTCCTCGCGACGCTCACCTCGGCCGGCGGCCTGCTCATCGCCGCGATCGGCCTCGATCTCACCGGCATCAAGCGGCTGCCGGTGGGCAACCTCCTCCCCGGCGTGTTCGTCGCGGCCGTGCTCGCCTACGTCGTGCCCTGAGCGGCGCACGCGCGCCGTTTCTTCACGCTGTGGCTGCCGTTCACGCTCCGGAACCGCCCGCCGTCACGGCGATTTCGGCGCGTTTTCACGCGCTGAATAGCGCTGCGCGGCGGCGCGTCGGCAGGGCATGAACGCGACGACGATCCGGCGGCCCAGGGCGCTCCTCCTCGACGACGACGCGAACGTGCTCCGGCTCCTCGGCGCGGCCCTGGAGGCGCGCGGCTTCGAGGTGCGCGCCGCGGCGGATGCGACGAGCGGCCTCGGCCTCCTCCTCGACGAGCTCCTCGACCTCGACGTGCTCGTCGTCGACTCCGCGCTGCCCGGCCGCGACGCCGTGTCGTTCGTCCACCTCGTCCGCCACGCCGGAGGCGAGCGCGACCTCGGCATCGTGGTCCTCGCCGCCGGCGCGGCGCGGGGGCTCTGCGAGCAGCTCCTCGCCCTCGGCGCCGACGCGGTCGTGGACCGCGCGCTCGGACCCGCGGCCGCGGCGGAGGCCGTCGGCGCGGTCGCCTCGCGGCGCGCGCAGCCGGCGCCCCTCCGGGCAGCGGACGAGGTGCACCCTGCGGCGCGCGGCACGCTCGTCGTCTCGACCGTCGCTGCGCCTGCGCCTCGCCAGCGGCTGGCAGATCGCCGTCGGGGTTTCACCCCTGCACTTCGGATCGCGTGCGCCACCGCGGGCGGCCTCGCAGCAGTCGCCGTGGCGCGGTGATCCGGTCGGGGGACCTTCGCCGCTACGCCGCCGCGCCTGCGAAGAACGCCTCGACGCGCTCGACGAAGGCGCGCGGGTGGCTCGCGTGCGGCACGTGGCCGGCGCCGGTGAAGGTGTGGCGCGTCGCATGCGGCAGCGCCGGGGCGAGCCGGTCCAGGATCGGGCCGAACAGCGGCGGGCTGCGGTCCCCCTGCGTGAGCAGCACCGGCCCGGGGAAGGCGCGGAGCGCGGAGAGGTCGAGGTCGAGCGCGTCGGGATCCTCGATCTCGGCGAGGAAGGAGGGCGCGTTCCGGAGGAAGGCCTCGCGCGCCGGCGGCGGGAGCCGGTCCCAGGTGCCCGGGCCGAGGGCGATCTCGTCGATGAACGTGCGCGCCGCGTCGGAGGGCCGTCCCGCGCGGAGGAACGCCTCGATGCGCGGGTACGCCTCGCGGAACGCGCGCAGGGCCGGCGCGGACGGGGCGTGATCGTCGAGCAGACGCACGAGGGGAGGCTCGTGCACGGCGAGCGAGCGGAATCGATCGGGGTGGAGCGAGGCCGTGCGGAGCGCGATCGACGCGCCGTAGGAGCTCGCGAGCACGTGCACGGGACCGAGGTGGAGCGCCTCGACGAGCGCGGCGAGGTCCGCCACGTGATCGTGGACCGTGGCCGGGCGGTCGCGGGCGGCGGAGCGGCCGTGGCCGCGCCGGTCGTAGGCGACGACTGCGCGCCGCTCGGCCAGCGCGGGCGCCACCGCGTCCCAGCCGTGGTGGTCGCCCCAGGAGCCGTGGACCAGCACGACGGGCTCGCCCGCTCCGCGAATCGTGTGGAACAGCCGCAACCCGCCCGCGTCGCTCGCCATCGCGCGATGGTAGCGCCGCCGCCGCCGGGAAGCACGGGAGGCGCGCGAGGCCCCGGCGATCGGTACTCCGCGGGCGCAGGACGCCGGTCGCGCATCACGCGCTCCCCTGGAACGACGGCGGGCCCGCGATCGCGCTCGCGGGCCCGCCGGGGTCACTGCTCGCTCCGCGTCTAGCCTGCGGTCGGCTCGTGGCTGAACATCGTCAGGATGGGCTCGCTGAGCTGCCAGGCGCGCCCGCCGCGGATGTAGCTCTCGAGCTGGTCGATGCTCCACTGCTTCTCCTCGACCACGAGGTCGACGAGGTCCAGCATGGAGATGACGCCCACGATCTCGCCGCCCTCCTTCACGGCGAGGTGGCGGGTGTGGCCGGTGCGCATGAGCTGGGCGCACTCGCGGTCGGTCGCCTGCGGCGAGACGGACGGCAGGTCGGCCCGCATGACCTGGCAGAGCGTCGTGTGGCAGGCGTGGGCGCCGCCGCCCATCGCGGAGACCAGGTCGCGCTCGGTGACGAGGCCGACGAGCTTCGCGCCGCGGCGGACGCCCACCGAGCCGACGCCGCGCTCGGCCATGAGGCGCGCGGCCTCCCGGCAGGTGGCGGACTCGTCGAGGGAGACGACGCCGCGAACGACTCGATTCTGGATGCAGGCCATGACTGGGTTTCCTCCGCGGGCGCGGCCGGGGGAGGAGGGGCCCGGTGCGCCACGTCGAGCATCATGGGCGCGGCCGCCGCGAACGCGTCGTCGCAAGAATGGATGAGCCATAACCTCCGCTGATGGACCGCTCCTCGGAACCGCGGTCCCCTGATATGCTCGCCGCCGATGAGCAGGCTCGACCCCAGGAAGCTCGAGACGTTCCGCGTCGTCGCGCAGACGCGGAAGATCTCCGCCGCGGCGAAGCTCCTCCACCTCTCGCAGCCCGCGGTGACCGCGCAGATCCGCGCCCTCGAGGAGGAGTGCGGGCGCGCCCTGCTGCTCAGGTCTTCGAAGGGCGTGGCGCCGACCGACTGGGGATTGCGGCTCCTCGAGGCGGCGAAGCAGGTGCACGAGGTCCTCGGCGCCGTGGAGACGGAGTTCCAGGGAGAGACCGCCGTCGGCGAGGAGGTGGTGATCGGGGCGAGCATGACGACCGCCGCCTACGTCGTGCCCCCGCTCGTGGCGGGCTTCCGCGCCATCCACGGGCGGGTGCCGTTCCGCATCCAGGTGAGCAACACGGCGCGCGTGCTCGAGTGGGTCGCCGAGGGGAGGGTGCCGCTCGGGATCGTCGAGGGGCGCCAGCGCTCGCCGCGCGTTCACCTCGAGCCCTACCTCGAGGACGAGCTCGTGGCCGTCGCGGCCAGCGCCGCGCGCGATCTCTGCGGCATCGCGCGCGCCGCGGATCTCGCGAAGGTCCCGCTCCTCCTGCGGGAGCCGGGCTCCAACACCCGCGCCGTCGTCGAGGAGGCGCTGACGCGCGTGCTGGGATCGCGGCTGGTGCGCCGCTCGGAGCTCCTGTTCGGCTCGAACCAGTCCATGAAGATGGCGGCCGTGGCCGGCCTGGGCGTCGCGTTCGTGTCGCGCTGGAGCGTGCAGCTCGAGGTCGCCGCCGGGACGCTCCGCGTGCTGCCGCTGCGGGACCTGCGCCTCGTCCGGTCGTTCTCGTGGGCCACGGCGTCGCGCCAGCTCCACGGATCCGCCGGCCGCTTCGAGGCGTGGGCGCGACGCAACCCGCCGGCGCGACCGTAGGAGGTCTCGGGCACAGTGCCCTTCGGTGTTCGCCTGCGCGGGTCTCACGCGGCGGGCGCGGGGTGAGTAACGATGCAGCGTCGTCTGCGCGCCGGGCAGGGAGGCCGCGATGAGCGCGAACGAGCCGGTCCTCGTGGCGGCGGTGCAAGCCCTCGAGCTCTCGCTCCCCGGCGGCCCCTCACCGGGCGTCGCGACGCCGGACGCCTGGGCCACGCGCCGCGACGCCGCGCAGGCGGCGGCGATCGTCGCTGGGGTGGTGGGCGTGCCGGCGCTGGTCGCGGCGGCCGCCGTGCTGGCGCTGTTCGCGATGACCGCGGTGGTGCTGCTCGCGCCGGTCGTCGCGGCGGTGCTCACGTGGGTCGCCTGGAAGGCGAACCGGCCGGCGCGGCGCTGATCCTCCGGGGGCGCGGCTACGCCTGCCGGGAGCGTGGCGCGGCCGCGAGCAGCCGCTCCAGCGTCTCGACCGCGACCGGCTTCGCGAGGTGCCGGCTGAAGCCCGCGTCCGCCGCGAGCCGCCGGTCCTCGGGCAGCGCGTAGCCGGTCACCGCCACGAGGAAGGTCGCGCCGAGCGTCGGGTCCGCGCGGATCGCGCGCGCGACCTCGTAGCCGCTCATCACCGGCAGGCCGATGTCGCAGAGCACGACCTCCGGCCGCAGCGCGCGGGCCCGCTCCACGCCGGCGGCGCCGTCGTGGGCCACCGCGACCTCGTGACCCCACATGAGCAGCAGCTCGCGGAGGGTCTCCGCCGCGTCGACGTTGTCCTCGATGACGAGCACGCGCAGCGGGCCAACCGCGGCGACCGGCGCCGGCGGCTCGTGGCGCGGGCTGCCGCCGTCCGGCGGCGCGAGCGGCAGGCGGACCACGAGCTCCGCGCCGCGGCCGGCCCCACCGCTGCGGGCCTCCACGGACCCGCCGTGGAGCTCGACGAGCCCCTTCACGAGCGAGAGCCCCAGGCCCAGCCCGCCCCGCGAGCGGTGCAGGCTGTCGTCGGCCTGGGTGAACGGCTCGAACACGCGGTCGAGCATCTCGACGTCGATGCCGGCGCCGTCGTCCCGCACCCGCAGCAGGATCCCCGCCCTCGCGCCCGTGTCGCGCTCGAGCGTGACCTCGACGTGGCCGCCGCGATCCGTGAACTTCGCGGCGTTCTGCAGCAGGTTCCCGATCACCTGCGCGACGCGGGTCGCGTCGGCGTCGAGCCAGGCCGGGCCCTCCGGGAGGCTGACCTCGACCGCGATCTCGCGGGAGGCGAACAGCGTGCGGTGGTCCTCGACGGTCCGGCGGACCAGGTCGCCGAGCTCGACGCGCGATCGCCGGAGGAGGATCTTCCCGCGCGTGATGCGGGTCACGTCGAGCAGGTCGTCCACGATGCGCGTCAGGTGCACGACCTGACGATCGAGAATCGCCCTCGCGCGCGCGGCCTCGTCTCCGCAGGGGTCCACGCGCGCGAGCAGCGACAGCGCGTTGCGGATCGGCGCGAGCGGGTTCCTGAGCTCGTGCGAGAGCACGCCGAGGAACTCGTCCTTGCGGCGGTCCGTCTCCCGCAGGAGCGCGTTGCTGCGGCGCAGCTCCTGCTCGGCGCGGTCCACCCTGTCCTTCTCCTCGAGGAGCCTCCGCTGCGTCCGCTGGAGCTGCCGGACGGCGGCGACGATGGCGAGCGACGCGACGGTGAACGCGGCGAGGCGCGCGACCTCCTGGTGCGAGCGAAAGGGCTCCTGGAAGAATCTCCAGAAGCCGAGGCCGACGATCGCGGTGAACGCCAGCGCCGGCCCGGGCCCGAGGAAGTACACGACGAGAGAGACGCCCGCGACGGGGAGGCTGAAGACGAAGCCGTGGAGGAGATCCTCGAGGGCGCCGCTCGCGGCGAGCAGGGCCGCGGCGCAGCCCACCGCGAACGCGTACCGGAGCGCGTGCGCGCTCCAGGTCGGCGGCTCGTCCGGGTGGACCTCGGGCGGCTCCTCCACGGGCGGCGAATGCAGGTCCGGCGCCTGCGCCGAGCGCTCCGCCGCGATGGGCGCCGACGGCGCTGCAGAGTGCGCATGCCTCGTCATGACCGTTCAACGGACCGTACCATCTGCGCAGCCAGACGAGAGAGAGGGGTCCCGCGAGACGATCCCCTCCAGGGCCGCAAGGCAGGTCGATCCTGGACCGGCGAGCCGGGCGAGTGCGGCCCGACTCGGGGGAGACGGGGTCTCGCCTCGAGGTGCCCTCGAAGGCTCGCGCGGCTAAGAAGGGCGGGAGGAGGGACGAGCCATGTTCGCGACGACGATTCGCTTCACCCTGCCGGCGGACACGGACTGGGAGCGGCTCCGGCAGATCGCGATCCGGCGCGCGTTCGATCTGTATCGCGGGATGCCTGGGCTCCACGCGAAGGCGTTCATCTTCGCGCCGGAGCGGGGCGAGTACGGCGGCAACTACGTGTGGGAGACGCAGGACGACGCCGAGGCGTTCCTGCGCTCCGACGCCTGGCGCACGGCGATCTCGATGTACGGGGAGCCGCGCGTCGAGCGCGCGGAGATCTGCGCGTACGTCGAGGACGGCGACCTGGTGTTCCCGCCGGACTACGACCTCATGCCCTCCGTGTCGCAGGGCGAGGGCGCCTCACCGAGCCCCCCGGCCTGACCCGCGTCCGGGAGGGTTCACCAGAGCTCGGCGAGCAGGTCGCGCCACGCCGCGCGCTCGCGGGCGGGCTCGACGAGCGGGCGCGCGCGCTCCACGCCGGCCCGGAGGGCGGCCGCGAGCGCGGCGTCCTCCTCCGCGCGGAGGAGCAGCTCCGCGAGCGCGCCGGCGTCGCCGACCGGGAAGAACCCGGGGTAGTCCGGGCCGAGCACGCCCACCGACCCGTCCACGCGCGTGGAGAGCACCGGTACGCGCGACGCGAGCGCCTCCGAGACGGCGTTCGAGCCACCCTCGAGCCGCGAGGTCACGAGGAGCAGCGCGCTGCCGGCGAGCGTGGCGAGCGCGTCGGAGCGGCGGCGCTCGCCGAGCCAGCGGTAGCGGCCGTTCTCCTCCGTCTCGAGCCGGGCGCGCGTGTCCGCGCCCGGGTCGAGCGCGGCGCCGAGGTGGACGAGCTCGACGCGAGAGCGGGCCGGGAGGCGCCGCACCGCGTCCGCGGCGAGGAACGCGTCCTTCACCGCGCGGATGTGCGCGAGCAGGCAGACCCTGAACACGCCGGGCGGCGCCGGCGCCGGCCTGGCGGGGTGCGCCGACTGGAAGATCGTGCGCGCCTTGTGCCGGACCTCGGGCGGCAGCGCCTCCATCCCGAGCGGCTGGAGCAGGGTGAGGCGCGTCGCGAGCTCGAGCGAGCGGCGGGCGAGGGGCGACGCGGGGAGATCCTGGTACAGGTCCGTCCCGGCGAGCCCGACGACGAGCGGCGCGTCGGGCCTGGCTTCCCGGTACCGCACGACGGACGGGTGGCTCTTCGTGGCGTGCAGCGCGACGAGGAGGTCGCACCGCTGGCCCGTCCAGGCCTCGGCGAGCCCGACGTGGTGGCCGAGCGCGCGGAGCTGCCCGGCCCAGCGCAGCGCGGTCACGCGGTTGCCCTTGTGCGAGCCGCGCGGGGCTGGGGTGGTGACGAGGATGTTCACGGGGTCCGTCGCCTCGGGGATGCCGTCATGCGGCGCACGTGCGGAATCCGGCCCAGAGGTCGCGTCGATCGGGCGTGTAGAAGTTGCGGAAGGTGTTCGAGACGAGGCGCGCCGGGGTGGCGAAGCTGCCGCCGCGCAGCACCTTGTGCGTGCCGAACCAGGGCTGAGAGTACTCGCGATACGGGTCGGGCGAGAAGCCGGGGTAGGGCACGAAGTCGCTCGCCGTCCACTCCCAGACGTTCCCCACGAGCTGCCGGCAGCCGAAGGCGCTGTCTCCCGCGGGGAGCGCCGCGACGTCCACGGCGTGCAGCCGGCGGGCGCCGAGGTGCGCGCGGCGGGGGTCGGGCGGCGCGTCGCCCCACGGGAAGCGCCGCTTCGTGCGCGAGAGGCGACCGTCGGACCCGGGCTCGCCCGCGGCGGCCGCCTCCCACTCGGCCTCGCTCGGGAGCCGCCGCCCGGCCCAGCGGCAGAAGGCCTCCGCCTCGAACCAGCTGACGTTCACTACCGGTCGATTCGGCTCCAGCGGCACCCACCGGTCGAAGTCGCGCCGGACGAGCTGCCCGTCCCTGCGCTCCCAGTAGGCGGGCCCGTCCACCCCCGCCGCCGAGCGCCAGCGCCAGCCCGCCTCGCTCCACGCCTCGCGCCGGCGGTAGCCGCCGTCCTCCACGAACTCGGCGAAGCGGGCCTGCGTGACGGGCGCCCGGGAGATCCGGAAGGGCGCGAGCTCGACGGGGTGCGCCCACTTCTCGTTGTCGAACACGAAGCCGTCCCCGCGCTCGGCGCCGAGCCGGAGCTCGCCCCCCGGCACGGCGACGTCCCCCGGCAGATCGCCGGTCTCCCGGGGCGCAGCGGGCGCCTCGCCGGAGAGCGGAGGCGGTGCGTACCCGAGCGTCTGTCGCGTGAAGGCCATCGCCTCGAAGTGCATGTCCTCGTGGAAGACGCTCAGCGCGACGAAGTAGGGGTCCGCCTCGCCGCGCGCGGCGAGCGTCGCCACGCGCGTCTCGACGTCCCGCAGGTAGGCCGTGGTCTCGGCGAAGCCGGGCAGCGGGAGGTCCCAGCGCGTGTCGTGCGCGACGGCGGACGAGTCGTAGAGGGCGTCGGCGTCGGCGCGGAGAGGCGCGCTGCCGGCCGCGTGGCGCAGCACCCAGCGCTCCTGGAACCAGGCGACGTGCCCGAGCTCCCACAGGGGCGGGTTCACGATGGCGAGCCGCGGCCCGAGGAGCTGCGCCTCGGACAGCGCCGACGCGAGCTCCAGGGTGCGACGCCTGGCTTCGGCGATGGATCCGACGAGCCGGTGCGTCCTCATCCGGGAGATGTAGCGCGCCTGTGGCCGCCGGGCTCGGAGAGCCCTCGCTTGGGGTCAGGCGAGCAGGAGCCTGCGCCACGCGTCCGCGAGCCAGACCTCGAACCGCTCCGGCGACCAGCCCCGATCGCCGACGAGCAGGAGGTAGAGCTCGGGCGCGTTCGTCGCCCAGATGACGTCCGCCGCCTCGTCCACGCCGAGCGCGGGCCGGAGCGCACCGGTCTCGGCGAGATGCGCGGCGAGCAGGCGCATGTTCCGCGCGCGGCGCGCCGAGATCTCGCTCCAGAGCTCGGCCACCTCGGGGTGCGCGGCCGCGGCCGCCTGGATCGCGCGCACGAGCGGCGCGAGCCGCTCGTGGATGCGCCGGATCGCGGCGGCGTAGAGGGCGAGCTTGCGGGCGGGGTCCGGCTCCGCCTGGATCGCGCGCACGTAGTCCCGCTGCTCCGCCGGCACGGGCGCGTCGACGCCGGAGATCGCGCGCTCGAGCAGGAGCCGCATGAGCGCGGGCTTCCGCCCGACCGAGGCGTAGACCGTGTCGAGCGCGACCCCGGCCTCGCGGGCGACGTCCGCCATCGCGGTCGCGCCGTAGCCGCGGCTCGTGAACAGCCGCTGGGCCGACTCGAGGATGTCGTGCCGGGTCCGCTCCGCGGCCTCGCGGCGACGCGTCGCGTCGTAGCGCCTGCGCTTGCGCCGAGGTCCCATCGTCACTACCTCGAAGATTAATCCGAGGTCGCTTCGGATGAAAGGAAGGCGCTCCATGGCGTACGCGTTCACGCAGGACGTCCCCATCGGCATGGAGGTCTACCGGCAGATCCGCGCGGAGCTCGGCGACCGGCCGCCGCCCGGACTCGTCGTGCACGTGGTGATCGAGCTGGAGAAGGGCCTCCGCTACCTCGACGTGTGGGAGTCGCAGGAGGCGCACCGACGCTTCGTCGAGACGACCCTCCACCCGATCGTCGCGCGCGTGCTCGCGCGGGCAGGCGTCGCGCGCGCGGGGGAGCCCACGACCCAGCCGATCACCGTGCGGGAGGTCTGGGCCGGCGCGCCGCTCCCGGCCTGACCCGCCGGCGGCGATCACGCCGGCCGCTCGAGGGCCTCCGCGAGCGCGAGCAGGAGCGCCGCCCCATCCCCGCGCCAGGCGGCCCCGTGCATGCACGCGAGCGTGCGCGGTGAGGTCGCCGCGAGCCGCTCGAGCGTGGCGCGCGTCGCGGGGGCGTGCGCCCAGTAGTCGAGCGCGCCGCGCAGCGCCTCGGAGGGCCCGAGGATGTCCTCCTCGGTGAGCGGAGGGGGGCTCGCGCCTGGCTGGGTGAAGAGGTCGCCGCAGAGGAGCGTCCGCGTGGTCGTCTCCGAGAGGAACCCGCAGTCCCAGCCGTGAGGCACGTGGGGCGCGTCGTGCCACACCACCTCGTGACGGCCGAGCGACAGCCGCTCGCCGTCGGGGAGCGGGCGCGGCGGGCGGATCGCGAGGTCGCCGACCGAGGTCATCGCGCCGATCGTGCTGCAGGCGGCCTCTGCCTGCGGGGCCGCGGCGAGGAGCTCGTTCAGCGCGCCACACTCGTCCTGCTCGAAGTGCGAGAAGGCGATCCAGCGGAGCCGCTCGACGGGCATGACCCGGGCGATCGCGGCGCGGACCGCCGGGAAGAGCCGGCGGAGGCCGGTGTGGAACAGGAGCGGCGCGTCGTCCACCACGAGGTACTGGTTGAAGGTGAAGCCGCCCGGGATGGCCGGGACGGAGGTGCTGATCCGGTGGATGCCGTCCGCGATCTCGTCGATGCGGGTCTCGAGCTCGCTCATCTCGCGCTCCCCCTCGCCGCCGCCTCGCGGCGGCCGCTCATGGCCGCGGAGCGAGGCGTCGCTCGGTGGACGCGTAATGGCGCGCGCCCGTGCGAGCACGGTCGAGCGCCTCGTTTCGCTCGGGGGGCGGAGCCCCGGACGCGCCGGAGGGTCCGCAGGGAGCCGTCGCTCTCCGGAGGGGGCTCGCCGTCCGGTCTCCACCGGGGACCTGGCCGGCGGGCGGACGGTCCGGCGATCGGATGAGGACCGCAGGCCGGCCCGCGTCGCCGCGAGCCGGCCTGCGCGCCCTCGTTCGTGGCTACGGCACCACGTTCACGTCGTCGTTGCCGGCGATCGCCTGCCCCAGGTAAGTGCGCCCCTGGAGCGCCGCGGACGTGGACGTCGTCGTGAGCTGGAGCGCCTCGGTCTGGACCTGCACGACGAGGTCCAGGAGCCCGTCACCGTTCACGTCCTCGGCGGACGCGGAGGGCGTCCCGTTGCCGCGCAGGACGATGGGCGAGCTCGCGAGCGTCACGGTGAGCGGATCCACCGTCGTCGCGTCGAACATCGGGCTGCTGAGGATGGCGACCGGCACGACGCCGTTCGAGCCGAGGTTGATGCTGTTCGGGGAGCTGCCCGGCTTGATGTCCACGCCGACGATGATCGTGCTCGCGGAAGGGAGGACCGAGATCGACCCGATCGTGATGATGTTGTTGCCGTTGTTCGACTCCGCGACCCGGTTGTCCCAGTCGATGAGGCCGATCACGGGCCACGAGAGCGGCACGAAGTCCGCGGGGAGGGGCGTCGGGATGGTCAGCGTGACCTGTGCCCCCGCGGCGAGGCCGGGCACGGAGACGTAGCCGAGCCACCAGTCGTCGTCCGACTCGTCGCAGGTGGTGCGGCGCGTGCAGACGTTGCCGTCGCGCGTGAGCACGATGCTCACGCTGAACGCCTTCGAGTCCCCGGCGCCCTGGTTCACGATGGTGACGGTCACCGGGACCGTGTCGCCCTGCGCGGCCGAGGCGGGGAACGAGACCGGCCCGAAGGTCAGGTCCGGCAGGCCGATGGTGAGCGGCCGGGAGGTGGAGTTGTTGGACTCGTCGCTCTCCGGGACCGCCCCGGTGCCGTCGGCGGTGGCGCGAATGAGGTACGAGCCCTCCGTGAGGTTGGACGGGAGCGTGTAGGTGGTGCTCACCGTCTGCTGCCCGCCGGCCGCGAGCGCGCCGACCTGGAAGTTGCCGAGCGACACCAACATCGTGCCGGTGCTGGCAGAGACGAGGGTGAGCGAGAGGGCGGACGGATTCGCGTTCCCGGCCCCCTGGTTCACGACCGTGGCGCTCACGGTGATCGTCTGGAGCGTGCCGGCGGCGGACGGCGCCGCGACGGAGGAGACGGCGAGATCGGGGGCGTTGACCTGGATCGCCACCGCGGCGGTGTCGTTCGCCGGATTCGGGTCGAGCACGCCGGCGGCGGAGGCCGCCCTGACGATGAGGTACGCGGGGCCGGAGACGGCGGCGGCGTAGGCGGAGACCGTGCAGTTCGCCGTCAGCGTCTGCTCGGCGCCGGGGTCGAGGGTCGCGAGGGCGGAGGTGCAGGTCTGCACGTCGTTGGAGGAGAGGACCGGATCGCTGGAGAGGTAGCCGTACAACCAGACGTACCCCTGCGCGCCCGGGCCGACGTTCCGGACGGTCACCGCGTAGGAGAGCTGCTGCAGGGTGCTCGCGGCCGCCGGGGCCACGATCCCGGTCACCGCGAGATCCGAGCTCATGGCCTGGAAGCTCTGCAGCCGATCGTTGCCGGAGTCGGCGACGACGACGCGGGCCCCGCCCCGGTCGAACGCGATGCCCGAGGGCGACGCGAGCTGGCCCGCCTCCGCGCCCGGCGTGCCGAACGCGGTCTCGAAGGCGCCGGACGGCGCGAAGACCTGCACGCGGGCGTTGCCGCTGTCCGCCACGTAGACGTTGCCGCCGGCGTCCACCTCCACGCCGGTGGGCCGCTGGAGCTGCCCCTCGGCGGTGCCGGTCCCGCCGAAGTCGAAGACCCCGTTCCGCGAGGCGACGATCCGGTCGTTCCCGGTGTCCGCGACGTAGATCGAGCCGTCGGGGCCGAGCGCGATGTCGGTCGGGGAGTCGTACTGGCCCGGTCCGCTGCCGTGGCCGCCGTTCGGGACCGGCGGGAAGTCCTGTCCGTAGTCGGCGAGCATCATGACCGCGATGCGGTGATTCCCGGTGTCCGCGACGTACAGGAACATGTCGTCGCACGCGACGCCGTGCGGAGCGTTCATGCCCCCGTACACGGCGGAAAGGTTCCCGGCCGTGTCGAACACCTGGACGCGGTTGTTGTTCGTGTCGGCGACGAAGACGGTCGGCTCGCAGACGGCGATGCCGGTCGGGCCGTCGAGCTGCCCGTTCGCGCTGCCGAGGCTCCCCCACGCGCGCAGGAACTGGCCGTCGCGCGAGAAGACCTCCACGCGCGCGTTGGCGGTGTCGGTCACGTAGACGTTGCCGGCGCTGTCCACCGCCGCGCCCGAGGGCGCGTCGAGCTGGCCCGCGCCCGCGCCGGAGCTGCCGATCTGGGCGATGAAGTCGCCGGGCGCCGCGGAGGCGGTGCCGGCGAGCGCCAGCGCCGCGAGGTAGACCATCCATCGAGAGCTCATCGTCGAGACCCCTTTCGCGCGCCGCCCTTGCGGCGCCTGCCGACGTTCACGGTCGGTGTCCGGCGTATACCGTACCTGCTCTCACGGACGCCTACCCCGAACGCGTTTGCTGTGGGTCAATGTTCGCGCACCGTGCGGCGAAAAGCCGCGCCGTCCCGACGCGCGACTTTGCCCCCGGACAACCGCTGGAAGAAGGCGGGCGAGCGCTCGACAGAGCAGGGTGGCCGCCCGATCAGGCAGGCGCCCGTTCCCGCGCCCGTTGCCCTTGCGCCGCGCGCGTCGAGTCGCCACGGTTCGGCGAAGGGGGCGACGAACCGTGATCCAGCAGCAGGAAGCTCAACCGGGGGCCGAGACCTCGACCGCCGGAGTCGAGGAGCACGAACCGCGCCTCGACCCCCGAGCGAGCGTGCTCGTGGTGGAGGACGAGCACGAGCTGCGCGAGCTCATCGCGCGCTGGCTCGAGAGCAAGAGCTACCACGTGGTCGAGGCGGCCGACGGGCAGGACGCGGTCGAGCTGCTCGAGGCGGGCCTCGAGCCCGACGTGATCCTGCTCGACCTGACGATGCCGCGGATGGACGGTCGGGCCTTCCTGGACTGGCTCCGCTCGGAGCCCAAGCACCGCGACCGACGGGTGATCGTCGCGAGCGCCTACCTCGAGGACGAGCCGGCCCTCGACGCGGACCGGACCTTCGCGAAGCCGTTCCGGCCCGACCTGCTCGAGCGCGAGCTCGCGCGGCTCGTCTCGGGAGATTGAAGCCCGCTACCCGAGATACGCCGCGAGCAGCCGCTCGTCGCGGCGCAGCTCGGCGGGGGTGCCCTCGATGGCGATGCGGCCGCGCTCCATCACGTAGGCGTAGTCGGCCACCTCGAGCGCCGTCTTCGCGAACTGCTCGACGAGCAGCATCGTCATGCCCTCCGCCTTGAGCTGGCGGATCGTGCGGAAGACCTCCTGCACGATCACCGGCGCGAGCCCCATCGAAGGCTCGTCGAGCAGCATCACCTTGGGCCGTGCCATCAGGGCCCGGCCGATGGCGAGCATCTGCTGCTCGCCGCCCGAGAGGGTCCCGGCGAGCTGCCTGCGCCGCTCGCGCAGGCGCGGGAAGAGCCCGTACACGCGCTCGAGATCGGCCGCCGCCCGGCGGCGGAAGCCGAAGAAGCGCGGCAGCCGGCCGTAGGCGCCGAGGAGCAGGTTGTCCTCCACGCAGAGCGTGCCGAACACCTTGCGCCCCTCCGGCGCGTGCGCGAGCCCGAGCCGGGCGATCCGCGACGCCGGGAGGCCGCCGACGGGCTCCCCGTCGAGGAGCACGCGGCCGCGCGCCGGCCGGATGAGCCCCGAGATGGCGCGCATCGTCGTGGTCTTGCCCGCGCCGTTCGCGCCGATGAGCGCGACCACCGTCCCGGGCTTCACGGCGAGCGAGGTCCCGAGCAGCACCTCGCTCAGGCCGTACCCCGCGTACACGTCCTCCACGAGCAGCATCGCGCTCTCCCTCACGAGATCCGTGCGCCGGCGGGCGGCGCGGGCAGGGCGGCGTCCCCGACGTTGCCGAGGTAGGCCTCGATGACCTTGGGGTGGCGCTTCACCTCGTCGGGCGAGCCCTCCGCGATGAGCTTGCCGCCGTCGAGCGCGGTCACCACGTCGCAGAGCTGCGTCACCACGTCCATGTGGTGCTCGATGAGCACGATGGTCACGCCGCGCTCGCGGATCCGGCGGATGACCTCCACCTGCTTCACCACGTCCGGGTGAGCGAGGCCGGCGGCGGGCTCGTCGAGGATGAGGACCTCGGGCTTCCGCGCGAGGGCCCGGGCCATCTCGAGGAAGCGCTGCGCGCCGTAGGTGAGGTCCTTCGCGGGGGTGCGCGCCTGCTCCCGCAGCCCGACGAGTTCGAGCAGCGCCAGGGCGTCGGCGCGCGCGCGCCGGTCCTCCGCGCGGCCGAGGCCGAGCAGCACGAACGGCAGGGGAGCCCGGTACACGCCCGTGAGCGCGACCATCACGTTCTCGAGCGCGGTGAGCCCGGTGAAGAGCTGGAGGTTCTGGAACGTGCGGGCGACGCCCGCACGGGCGACGCGGACGAGGCTGCCGTGGGGGAGCGGGCTGCCCCTGAGCAGCGCCTCGCCCGAGGTCGGCGTGTAGAGGCCGGAGATCACGTTCACGAGCGTGCTCTTGCCGGAGCCGTTCGGGCCGATGAGGCCGTGGACGTGCCCGGCGCGCACCGCGAGGGAGACGCCGTCGACCGCCTTCACGCCGCCGAAGTGCCGCCGGAGGTCGCGCAGCTCGAGGAGCACGGCGCCGTCGGCGAGCCGGGCCGGGAGGACCTCGTCGAGGGGCGAAGGGGGCGGGAGCGGCGGCGGGGCGATGCGGAGGAGCTGCGCGAGGAAGCGGGTGGCGAAGCCCATGAGCCCCTCGGGCAGCCCCACCACCACCGAGAACAGCATCAAGGCGAAGATCGCCTTGCGCCAGTCCTCGGTGTTCTCGACGACGAGCCCGCCCACCACGAGCGCGGAGGTCGCGACCACCGGGGCGATCGCCTGGAACGGCCGCATCGTGCGCCGGAAGAGCCCGCGCGCGCCCGCGGCGAGGGCGACGGCGAGCCCGAGCGCGGAGAACGCCTGGAAGAGCGTCCGGTTGGAGAGCAGGTTCGGGAGGAGCGCCACGAGCGAGGCGCCCACGAACGCGCCCCACAGGCTCTTCCTCCCGCCGAGCACGACCCCGAGCAGCAGGATCACCGTGAGCTCGTACACGAAGCTCTGCGGCTGGAGGTACTGGAAGTTGAACGCGTAGAGCGCGCCCGCGAGGCCGCCGAGCCCGGAGCCGAACGCGAACGCGGCGACCTTGTGGCGGTAGGTGCCGACGCCCATCGCGTCGGTGGCGATGGGGCTGTCTCGCAGCGCCTCGAACGCGCGGCCCCACTGCGACGAGAGCAGGTTCCGCATCGCGATCCAGACCATCGCGAGGAGCGCCACGCACATCCAGTAGAACGCGCGCGCCCCGAGGGCGTGGCCGAGGAGCGGCGGGCGGGAGAGGCTGAAGCCCTGGGCGCCCTGCGTCAGCCACTCGAGCTCGTTCAGGGCGGTGGTCGCGAGCGCCGTGAAGCTCAGGGTCGCGAGCGCGAACTGCGGCCCCTCGAGCCGGAGCGCCGGGAGCGCGAGGAGCGCGCCGAGCACGAAGCACACGGTGGGCGCGACGAGGAGCGCGCCGACCAGGCCCAGGCCGGTGTGGGTGACGACGATCGCGGCGGCGTACGCGCCGAGGCCGAGGAACGCCGCCTGGGCGAGGTTCACCTGGCCGAGGTAGCCGACCGTGACGTCGAGGCCGATGAGGAGGATGCCGTAGATGGCGAGGAGCGTGAGGAGCCCGAGCGCGTACGGGCTCGCCACGGCGAGGGGGAGCGCCGCGAGGGACGCGAACAGCAGGAGCTCGGCACCGCGGACGAGGAACAGCCGTTTCCACATGGCGCGAGCGCTCCCGTCAGACCTTGCGGATGGCGGCCTTGCCGAACACGCCGGTGGGGCGCACGGCCAGGGCCAGGATGAGGAGGACGAGGCCGGGCGCCTCGCGCCAGCCGCTCCCGACGTAGAAGCTCGCGAGCGTCTCGAGGGCGCCGAGGAACGTCCCGACGAGCACCACGCCGAACCCGGAGTCGAGGCCCGCCACCACCGCCACCGAGAACGCCTTCAGCACGAGCGCCGAGGCCATCGTCGGCCCGACCGTGGTGATGGGCGAGACGAGGATGCCGGCGAGGGCGGCCACCGCGCCGGACAGCGCGTACGAGAGCATCACCGTCCGCTTCGCGGAGATGCCCATGAGCTCCCCGGCGTCGCGATCCACCGACACCGCCTCGAACGCCTTCCCGAGCAGGGTCCTGCGCTTGAGGAGCTCGATGAGGCCCATCACGGCGAGGACGCCGACCGCGACCGACAGCTCGAGCGGCGTCACGTCCACGCCGAGCACGTGGATGGAGTCGGAGGGGATGGGCGTCGGGAACGGCCGGTCGTCGCGGCCCCAGATGTTCTCCGCGGCCGAGAAGAAGAACAGGCCGAGGATGATGGTGAGCAGGATCCAGCCCTCGCTCTTCTGCTCCAGCGCGAGCCGCACGCCGGCGCGCTCGACCACGAGGCCGAGCGCCGCGCCGAAGAGGAGGCCGGCGGGGAGCACGAGCCAGTAGGAGAGGCCCAGGTCGAGGAGCGTGAGGCTGAAGAACGCCGACACCATCACGAGCTCGCCCTGCCCGAAGTTGATGCTCTTGCTCGTGGCGTAGGTGAGCTGGAAGCCGTAGGCGATGAGGGCGTAGACGAGGCCCATCAGCGCCCCGCTGATGGCCATCTGGGCGACGATCGAGGCGGGCACGGGCGCGGGATCCGAGGTGCGGGGAGGAGACCGGAGGAGAACGAGGAGAACGGGGGAGGGGAGGAGGGCGGCCCTCCTCCCCCTCGCCGGAGGCTACATGTTGCCGTTCTTCTGCAGGCGGGCGCGATCGCGCTCGTTCGCGAACACGACGCGGCCGTCCTGGATCATCCCCATCACGACCTGCTCGCGGCGGAACGCCTCGTGGGTCTCGACGTTCGACGGATCCCACTTCGAGTAGGGCTTCTTCCAGGTGGCGATGACGCCGCTCACCGGCTCCGTCAGGTCCTCGAGCGCCTCGCGGATCTTCTGGCTGTCGGTGCTCTTCGCCTGCTTGACCGCCGCGGCGAACACGTACACCGCGTCGTAGCCCTGCGCGGCCGACACGGGGGAGGGGATGCGCGTGACGCCGTAGGCCTTGTGGTAGGCCGCGATGAAGGCCTTGGCCTTCGGGGTGATGGGCTCCTCGATGAACGTCTGCGGCATGAGCGTGCCGTTGCCGTTCTTGCCGGCGTTGTCGATGAAGTTCGACATGGAGAGCGTCCAGCCGCCGATGAGCGGCACCTTCATGCCGAGCTTGGCCATGCCGTTCGCGACGGCCGCCATCTCGGGTCCGATGCCCCAGATCAGGATCGCCTGGGCGCCGCCGGCCTTCGCGCGGAGGAGCTGGGCGGTCATGTCCTTGTCGCCGATGTTGAACTTCTCGGTGGCGACCACCTGGAGCTTGTCGCCCTGCAGCTTCATCTGGCGGACGAGGTCGTCACGGCCGGAGACGCCGTAGTTCGTCGCGTCGTGCAGCAGCGCGACCTTCGTGTACTTCCGGTTGACCGCCTCCTCGACCACCATGGCCGCCTGGATGCCGTCGTGCGCCGCGAAGCGGAACATGGAGAGCGTCTTCGGGCCCTCTGCGCCCTTCGCCCACTGGGTCATCGAGGCGGAGCCCGCCGCAGGGGTGATGATCTTCACGATGCCCCGGTCCTGGAGGTGCTTGTCGCCCGCGAGCACCACGCCCGTGTTCACGGAGCCGATGACGCCGGAGAGGTCCGGCATGGCGGCGAGCTCCTGGGCGATGAGCGCCCCGCGCTCGTTCTTCGCCTCGTCGTCGCGCTCGACGGCCTCGATCTTGAGCTTCTTGTCGCCGACCTGGATGCCGCCCGCGGCGTTGATCTCGGCGATGGCGAGCTTGGCGCCGTCGCGCATGGACGCGCCCATCGGGGCGGAGCCGCCGGTGAACGGGCCGGTGACGGCGATCTTCACGGAGTCGGCGGCGGAGACTGGGAGGGAGAGGGCGCAGAGCAGCAGCGTTCCGAAGAGCTTCGTCATGTGATCCCCTGGAGCGGGTGAACGCGAGGAGCGCAAAAAACGGGTTCGGGAGACGCAAATCCAGCAGCGGCGCGGTACGGTAACACGAAAGATCCGCGGCGCGCGGGAGCGCGCAGCGGGTTCGACGAGGGATCGGAGCCTGGGAAAACGGCGAGGGATTCGAGCGTGAACACGGATGTTCTCGACGGATCGCGACGGCTCTGGACTCACGGTCGACCGCCGTGGCGGCCCATGGGTCGCGGGCGCCCCAGGGGAGGCGGGGCACGCGAATGCTGCGCGCAGGCGCGGGTGCGACGCGCATGAGCCTCGGTGAGGTCGCCCTGCTGTCGTCCGCCGCGTTCGTGGCCGGCGCGCTCAACGCGGTGGCCGGCGGCGGCAGCTTCCTCACGCTGCCGGCGCTCGTCCTCACCGGAGCGGCACCGCTCGCCGCGAACGCCACCGGCACCTTCGCGCTCCTGCCGGGCTACCTGTCGGGCACCTGGGGCTTCCGGGAGGAGCTACGCCCGCCCCCGGGGCTGTCGTTCCCGGCGCTCCTCGCGCTCGGCGCGGCGGGGGGCGCGCTCGGCGCGGCGCTCCTCCTCCTCACGCCGGCGCCCGCGTTCCGCCGCATCGTCCCGTGGCTGCTCCTCGCCGCGACCGCCCTCTTCGCCGCCGCGCCGCGGCTCCTGCGCGCGGCGCGCGCGGGCGGCGGCGCCGGAGCGCGCGGAGCGGCGATGGGCGTGCTCGCGGTCTCGGTCTACGGCGGGTACTTCAACGGCGGGCTCGGCGTGCTGCTCCTCGCGCTGTTCGCGGTGCTCGGGCAGACGAACCTGAACGCGATGAACGGGCTCAAGAACCTCCTGTCCGCGGTCCTCTCCGCGATCGCGGTGGGCCTCTACGCCTTCGGCGGGATCGTCCTGTGGCGCGAGGGGGCGCTCATGATGGTGGGCTCGATCGCGGGCGGCTACCTGGGAGCGCGAGCCGCTCGCAGGGTCCCGGGCGCGTGGCTGCGCGGAGGGATCGTGGCGACGGGCCTCTTGATGGCGGCGCTCTTCTGGCTGCGCGCCTGAGGGCGCCGCCGCCCGCACCGGAGCACGCGCGCCGGTCAAACATCCGGAGCCGGTGAAGTGCGCTCGGGGCACGGAGCACGAGCACGCCATCGAGGCTCCGTGCAATCACGGACACCGCGGCGACCTCGCCCATCGAGGCTACGGGCGATCACGGACACGGCGCCCGATCTCGCCCACCCGGGCGCCCGGAGCGTGCCCGGTCCGTTCGTTCCGTGGGCGATCTCTCGGCCGGCACCCAGCGTCCGCTTACGACCCAACCAACCGATGACGCGACCTGGTCTCGCTCCGGGCGCCGATACATGCGTGGGCCACACCGCGCGGCGCTCCGCCGCGGGAGTTCCCTGCGCGGCCGCCGCGCGGGCACGGGAGGTCCGGACATGGCGAACGTGATGGTGAAGCCCGATCGCGCCGAGGTTCCCCTGCTGACCCCGGAGCTGCTGGCTCCGCTCCGCGAGAAGCTGCGCGGCGCGCTCTGCCTCCGGGGCGAGCCGGGCTACGAGCAGGCGCGCACCCTGTGGAACGCCATGGTGGACAAGCACCCCGGCGCGGTGGTGCGCGCCGCCGGAGCGGCCGACGTCATGCGGACGGTAGACTTCGCGCGCGAGCACGGCGTCCTCTTGTCGGTGCGTGGGGGCGGGCACAACGTCGCCGGGAACGCGGTGTGCGAGGGCGGCCTCACCCTCGACCTCACGCCGATGAAGTCGGTGCGGATCGACGCCGCCCGGCGGACCGCGCGCGTCGAGCCGGGCGTCACCCTGGGTGAGTTCGACCGTGAGGCCCAGGCGTTCGGGCTCGTGACGCCGCTCGGCATCAACTCGACCACCGGGGTGGCCGGGCTGACGCTGGGGGGCGGGTTCGGCTGGACGAGCCGGAAGCTGGGGCTCGCGATCGACAACCTGCTCTCGGCCGACGTGGTCACCGCCGACGGCAGGCTCCTCCAGGCGAGAGAGGACGAGAACGCCGACCTCTTCTGGGCGATCCGCGGCGGCGGCGGGAACTTCGGCGTGGTGACGTCGTTCGAGTTCCGCCTCCATCCGCTCGGGCCGATGGTGCTCGCCGGGCTGGTCGTCCACCCGTTCTCCCGCGCGAAGGAGCTCCTGAAGGGCTATCGAGGCTTCGTCGCCGGCGCCCCAGACGACGTGACCGCCTGGGTGGTGATGCGCAAGGCGCCGCCGCTCCCGTTCCTCCCTCCGGAGGTCCACGGCAAGGAGGTCCTGGTGTTCGCCGCATGCTACGTGGGCGAGGTGCCGGAGGAGGGAGTGAAGGCGCTCGCTCCGCTCCGCGCCCTGGGGCAGCCCATCGCCGACGTGATCGGCCCCGCGCCCTTCGTGGCGTGGCAGACGGCCTTCGACCCGCTCCTCGCCCCCGGCGCCCGCAACTACTGGAAGTCCCACGACCTGCGCGAGCTCGACGACGCGGCGATCGACATCCTGCTGGACCACGTCCGGCGGCTGCCGTCTCCAGAGTGCGAGGTGTTCATCGGCACGCTCGGGGGCGCGATCAGCCGGGTGCCGGCGGAGGCCACCGCCTACTCGCGCCGTGACGTGCGCCTGTTCGTGAACGTCCACACCCGCTGGACCGACCGTGGCCAGGACGCGGAGTGCGTGCGCTGGACACGCTCGCTCTTTGACGCGCTCACCCCGCACGCGACCGGCGGCGTCTACGTGAACTTCATGCCGGACGACGAGGCCCAGCGCGTGCAAGGCGCCTACGGCCCGAACTACGAGCGGCTCGCCAGGATCAAGGCGAAGTACGACCCAGACAACCTCTTCCGCCTGAACCAGAACATCCGCCCCGCCCCGTAGCGGCGCGGGCGGCGAGCACCGCGGGGACAGTGCACCACCGACGGCGCGTGCTGCCTCACCGAAATCCGGGTGCCTCGCTCGCGTGGCCCGCGCAAGATCCCACGGATCCGGCGGGATCCTGCGGATGGCAGGGGCTTCGCATTGAATCGCGCGAGCGCGGCACGCCGCCGTGCGAAGCGTCCCGGACGGACGAGGAGGCGAGCACATGCTGACCCGCATCGGAGGCACCGCGGCGCCCGGAGACTCGGTCGACCTCCTGCTCGAATGCCACGAGCGCATCCGCTCCTTCCTCGGCCTCGCGCGCCGGATCGCCGAGGCGGGCCCGGCCGAAGCAGCCGCGGTCCCCGAGGCGGCGGCCCGCGTGCGCCGCTACTTCACGCAGGCGCTGCCGCTCCACGCGCAGGACGAGGAGCGCTCGATCCTGCCGCGGCTGCGCGGGCGCGACCCGGCCGTGGATGCGGAGCTCGACACGATGACGCGGGAGCACGCCGAGCACGAGGCGCCGCTCGCGATCCTCGTGGGCGCGTGCGAGGAGCTCGCGCGCGAGCCGGGCCGCCTGGCGGCGCTCGCGCCCGTCGTCGGCGCCGCCACGGCGGAGCTCGAGCGGCACTTCGTCGCGCACCTCGAGCGGGAGGAGAAGGTCATCTTCCCCGCCATGCGCCGGCTCCTCGAAAGGTCCGTGGACGGCGAGATCGTCCGGGAGATCCGCGCGCGCCGCGGCGTGGTCGAGCCGCCGGGCCCCGCTGCGCGCGCGGCGCCGCCGGCGCGGTAGTTCGCGTCCGGGGCGACGCCTCTCCTGCGGGATGCGCCGCGCGAGGCCGCAACGCATCTTCGCGCCGACAGGGCGAGGCGCGGAGGTGGTCATGGCGGGCGAAGGGGCCGTGCGGTCTTCGGCCGGGGATCGGGACGCTCCGCGGAGGAGGAGCGCCGCGCGCGCGCTCCTGGCGCTCGCGCTCCTCGTCGTCGCCGCGCCGGGCTCGGGCGGGGCTGCCCTCGCCGCGCCGGGCTCGGGCGGGGCTGCCCTCGCCGCGCCGGGACGGGGCAGCGCCGCGCCTGCGCCGAAGCTGGACGTCCCCTACGAGCCGAGCGCCCCCGAGGTGGTCGACCGGATGCTCGCGCTCGCGGACGTCCGGGCCGGGGACGTGGTCTACGACCTCGGCTGCGGCGATGGGCGGATCGTGATCGCCGCGGCGAAGCGCGGCGCCCGCGCGGTCGGCGTGGACCTCGATCCCCAGCGGATCCGCGAGGCGCGGGAGAACGCGCGCGCCGCGGGCGTCGAGGAGAAGGTGGAGCTCCGCGAGGGCGATCTCTTCGAGACCGACCTCGGGCCGGCGACGGTCGTGATGCTGTACCTGTGGCCCGAGGTGAACCTGCGGCTCCGGCCGAAGCTGCTCCGGGAGCTCCGGCCGGGCACGCGGGTCGTCTCCCACGCCCACGACATGGGCGACTGGGAGCCCCAGCGCACCGCCGTCGCCGGCGGCGCGCGGGTGTTCCTCTGGATCATCCCGGAGCGCGCGTCGCGCTAGCGCGGCGCCCGGAATCGTCCGGTGGCACCGGCGATCGCGCCGCGGTGCCTCAGGCGAGGTTGTGAAAGACGCGCTGGACGTCCTCGTCCTGCTCGAGCGCGTCCACCAGCTCGAGGACCTCCTTCGCCTGGTCCTCCGGGAGCTCGACCGGCGTCTGGGCCACGTACTCCGACTCGGCGGAGAGGAGGGGGAGCTTCCGCTCCTCGATGGCCGCCTGGAGCTGGCCGAAGCTCTCGAACGCGCTGCGGATGACGATCTGCTTCTCGCCCTTCTCGCCGGTCCCCTCGCCCATCTCCTCGAGGCCGTGATCGATGAGGTCGAGCTCGATCGCGTCGAGGTCGATCCCCTCGGGCGCGAGGCGGAAGACGCCCATCCTGCGGAACTGGAACGCCACGCTGCCGGTCGTGCCGAGGTTGCCGCCGTTGTTCTTGAAGTGCATCCGGACGTTCGCCACGGTCCGGACCACGTTGTCGGTGGCGGTCTCCACCATCACGGCGACGCCGTGCGGCGCGTAGCCCTCGTAGACGACCACCTCGTACGCCTGCTGGTCCTGGCCGCTCGCCCGCTTGATGGCGGCCTCGACCTTGTCCTTCGGCATGTTGGCGCCGCGGGCGTTCTGCAGCGCGCGCCGGAGCGCGGGGTTGTTGTCCGGGTTGGGCCCGCTCCCCTTCACGGCGATGGCGATGTCCTTGCTGATCCGGGTGAAGACCTTCGCCATCCGGTTCCAGCGGGCGAACATCGTGGCCTTGCGAGTCTCGAAGATGCGTCCCATGCGTCCCTCTCTCGGCGCGGGGCGAGGCCGTCCCTCGCGCCCCCGGACGGGCGGATATCTCACACGGCCACCCGCGCGCAAGCTCCGCGCGCCCGCGCCCTTCGCGCCTGCTAGCCTGGGATGAGGCCGTGCAGCAGGTCCGAGCGGTCCACCATGCCGACGAGGTGCCCGCCCGCGTCGGTCACGGCGAGGACCTTGTGGTTACCCGCCAGCATGAGGCCGATCGCCTCGGCGACGGGCGTGTCCTCGCGGGCGAGGGCGACCTCGCTCGTCATCAGATCCGCCGCCGTGCGCGCGTGGGCGTGACGCTCCAGCGTGATCTCCTCCGGCCCCGGGTGCGCGAACGGGAGCCGGCTCATGAGCGAGCGCAGCGCGCCCGGCCTGAGCGCGGGGGTGATCCGCTCGAGCAGCTCCGCGTCCGTGACGAGCCCCACCACCCGGTGCTCGGCGTCCACCACCAGGGCTCGGTTCAGCCGCGTCGCGACGACGGCCTGAAACACCTCCGCGAGCGGCGTCTCCGGCCGCACGAGGGGGAAGTCGCGCCGCATCACGCGCGCGAGCGGCGTGTCCCGGGCGAGGCCGAGGGCCCGCGCCGCCGCCCCCGAGCCCGGCGCGGCGGTGTCGAGGCTGCGGGCCGCGGCCCGGAGCAGATCGACGCGGGCCACGACGCCGACGAGCTTGCCGTGGTCGCTCACGACCGGCATCCGCTTCAGGCGCAGTCGCGCCATCCGCGCGGCCACGTCCGGCAGCGGCGTCCCGGCCTCGACCGTCACCGGGGGCCGCGTCATGACGTCGGCGGCGACGAGGCTCGAGCGGGAGAGCCGCTGCAGGAGCTCCTGCAGCTCCGGGCGCTCGAGGGTCGCGGCGAGATCGAGCCGCACGCCGAGGCCGCCCTTGCGGACGAGATCCGAGCCCGTGACGATCCCGACGGGCACGCCGTCGTCGACGACCGGGACGGCGCGGTACGGCTTGCCGAGCAGCGCCTCCACGACCTCGCGCAGGGGCGTGTCGCTCGCCGCCGAGACCACGTCGCGCGACATCACGTCGGCGGCGGTCATCGTCGCGGGGAGGTCCCGCACCGGGTGCGGCGCGTGCAGCACGATCTCGGTGTCGTCCACGGTGATGAGGCCGTGCGGCACGAGCTCCTTCACCCGGGGCAGGAGCCGCTCGACCACCTCTGGCCGGTCGATCCACTCCACGATCACCGGCAGGTGAGGCGCGATGTCGACGAGCCCGGCGGTGTGGAGCTCCCCCGCGGCGCCGAAGCCGCTCGCCGCGCGGAGGAGCGTCGCGCCCTGCGCGTTCTCCCGGCGCAGGTACTCGAGGACCGCGTGCGCCGCCGGGCTCCGCCCGACGCGGTCGTCCTCGCTCGTGTAGACGCGGACGCGCTTCGCCTTGCCGACGAGGTCGATGCCCATCCTTCACCCCCGGGCCGGTCGAGATCCCGCCCGAACCACGCCGAGGCGGGCGCCCGTCCGGATCCTAGGGCACGGGGTCTGTTCGGGCAGGCGCGATCGGGGTGCCGGCGAGGACCCCTGGGGGATCAGCGGCCGGCTGGCGAGCGGCGGCCAGGGGAGCGCGCCTGAACGCTTCCGCGCGGGATCACGTCGATGACGACCCGCGGATCGTCCTTCGCCACGAGCTCCTGCTCGGCGCGGACGAGCGCCCGCGGCGCACGCCGCGTGAACCAGAGGTGCGCGTCCGGCGCGTGCACGAACGGGCGGAGGGGGAGGGGGAGCTTCGGGTGGAGCGTGAAGCGGTCGCACGCGATCCGCCGCTCCGCCGCAGGGATGTCGTCCGGGCCGTCGTCGCGTACCACGAGGGTCACCACGCGCGGCTTCGGCGTGAACGCAACGAAGGTGAGCTCCGACGCTCCACCCGGCTCGAGGGGGAGCTGACTCGCCGCGAGGGCCGTGCCGTAGCCTGCGAACGAGCGGCCGGCCGGGAGGTCGAGCTTCGCGCGCTCTCGCTCCATCCGATCTCCGCGCCGGACGACCGAACGCGCCTCGCCGGTGGCGAAGTCCACCTCGAACCGGCGCTGCTCCTCGCCGCGCAGCGTCTCGACCCAGGCGAACCGCTCCTGCTCGAGCTCGGCCCCGACCCGGAACGTGTCGGTCTCCTCCGCCTGCCGCCCGTCGCGGAACACCCATCGGGCGTGAACGACGAGCCGGTCTCCGCGGCGCTCCTGGGAGAGCTCGCCGTCGGCGACCACCGCGCCCCGCGCGTCGGACATGGAGGGGAAGCCGTGCAGCGCGCCGGGCGGCGAGCGCACCTCGACCGCCGTCGCCGGAAAGGCGAGGGCGAGGAGCAGCAAGGCCACGGCGGTACGGCTCACGATTCCAAAGGTGCTCACCCCTCGGCTCGAGCGCCCCGCGTGGGAGCCCGGGCCGTACGCACCGGTACGAACACCTGTACCGCGGCGTACGGGCGCATCGAGGGAGGGCACGTGATCTCGCGAGGATCCGCGCGGCATACCGGTTGCTCTTCGGGCAGCCGGCCGCTCGGTGCGGCCAAAAAGGAGAGACAAGCATGAAGCGCATGTGGGTCATCACCGCCGCACTCGCAGGGATCCTCTTCGCCCGGGCCGGGCTCGCCGACGACGTGGAGACGAAGGACGCTGCGGACGGCGCCCTCGCCGACAAGGCCGACGCGCCCGCGACGCCGCCCACGCTGCCGAGCCAGGCCTCGGAGCGCGCCACCTACGTCCACGAGAACATCGCGTTCGGCAAGCAGGGCGACGCGCAGCGCGCCGCCCACGCCCAGGCGCAGGACTCGGCCCGCGACGCGCGGGCGCACGCTGCGAACGCCGCCGCGCACGCCGCCGCTGCGAGCGCCGCGGGCGCCGCGAGCTCCGACGCGCACGCCGCCGCGGGCCAGACCCGGGCGGAGACCGCGCGCACGACGCGGAGCCAGCCGACCCCGTACGTCCCGCCCACCAACACCGGCCGCCGCTAGCGACGATGCTCGCCCCCGCCGTCGCGGTCGCCCTGCTCGGGCTGTCGCCCCCGGGGGGTGCCCGGCCCGCCGCCGCGCCCGGGCCCCCGGCCCCCCGGCTCTTTCGCGAGTCCCGCTACGAGGAGGCGCTCGCCGAGTTCCGCCGCGCGGAGGAGCTCGGCTCGGAGCGCGCGCGCGGCTACGCGGGCGCGGCGCTCGTGAAGCTCGGCCGCGCCGGCGAGGCGCTGGACCAGTTCGAGTCGTGGGGAGCGGCCCCGGGCGGCGACGCGCTGCTCGACTACTACCACGCGCTCGCGTGCCACGGCGCCCGCCTCTACGCGCGCGCGGACCGGCTGCTCGCCGGCGTGGAGGCCCGCGGGGAGCCGCACCTCCGCGAGCTCGCGACGCGCCTGCGCGGCCAGCTCGCGGCCCTGCTCGCGGGCGAGCCGCCGCGCGACGCGATCTCCTGGTACCTCGCGCGCTGCGAGGAGCAGGGCCGTCGCGGCCGGGCGGCCTCTGCGCGCGCCTACTGCGAGGAGGCGCGGGTGCTCGGCGAGCGGCGCGCGGACCGCTACGGCGTGGCGCACGCCGGGCCGGAGGAGCCCTTCGAGCGCGGGCTCCGGCTCATGCGCGCCGGGGATCGGCGCGCGGCCGCCGCGGCGTTTGCGGAGGCGCGCGGGGACGGGGGCGGGGCGGCGGCGCTGCTCGAGGGCATCTGCCTGTACGAGCTCGGGGAGGACTCGCGCGCCGACGCGTCCCTCGCCGTCGCCGAGCGCTCCGCCGAGCACCGCGAGGCGGCCGAGTTCTACCGCGGCCTCGTGGCGCTGCGCGCCGGCCGCTCCGACGACGCGGCCCGGCTGCTCGAGCGCGCGAGCACCGACCCGGAGCTCGGCCAGACCGCGCTCGGGCTCGCGCGACTCGCCCGCCGCGGCGGCCGCCTCGGCCTGTCGATCTTCGCCGAGTCGGGCTGGGACTCGAACGTCGATCTCACGCCCGACGCGAGCCGCGTCCGCAGCGGGACGGGCGACGCCGACACCGGGATCACCGCGGTGGGACGCTTCTCGCCGCTCGGCGAGAGCGGCCCGTTCCTGCGCGCGACCGCCCAGCTCCGCGAGCAGGCGCGCTACGACGTGCTCGACCTGCGCGGCGGCGGCGTGGCCGCGGGGTGGCAGGCGGGGAGGGGCGCCCGCTACCTCCTCGCCGAGGGCGGCTACGATCGCCAGGACCTCGGCGGCGCACCGTACCTCACGGCGCCGCGCGCGCTCGGCGCGGCGCGGGTCCCGCTCTCCACCGAGACCTCCCTGGGCGCGACCTATCTCGCCCGGTGGGAGTCGTTCCACACCGAGATCGCCGCGCCGTACGGTGGCCTGCGCCAGCTCGGCGAGGTCGACCTCACCCTGCTCCTCGGCGGGCGCGGCAGCGCGACCCTCGCCTGGCGAGGCGTCCGGGACGGTGCCCGCGAGCCCGCGCTGGCGTCCTTCGAGCAGGGGCCGCGCGTGGGGCTGCGCCTCGAGCTCGGGCCGCGGGCGCGCGCCGGCCTCGACGCGAGCCTCGCTTGGCGCACGTACGACGCGCTCGACCCGGGGCTGCGCGCCGTCCGCGCCGACACGGCGCTCGCGGCCGGGGCGACGCTCGAGCTCGATCTCGCCGATCGCTGGTCGCTCCGGCTCGGCGTCGCCGGGCGCAAGGAGCTCTCCAACGTCCCGGAGCTCTCCTGGACGAAGCTCGCGCCGTCGCTCGGGATCGCCTACACCGTCGGGCTGCGCTGACGGGGCGCTCGCCCGGCCGGGCGCGCGCCGCGAGCGGCTCCGGACGCGCCCCGCCGCCGCCGCGTATATGATGCGCCCGGCCGCGCCCGTGCGGCTCCACTCGATCGACCGGCACGCGATGAGACTCACGCTCGGCATCTCGCCCTGTCCCAACGACACCTTCATCTTCGACGCGCTGGTGAACGGCGCGATCGACACGGGCGAGCTCCGCCTCGACGTCGTCCACGAGGACGTGCAGACGCTGAACGAGTGGGCGAGGGCGGGCCGGCTCGACGTGAGCAAGGTGAGCTACGGCGTCGTGCCGGCCATCGCGGGCGACTACGCGCTCCTCCGGTCGGGCGGCGCGCTCGGCCGCGGCGTGGGGCCGCTGCTCGTCGCGCGGCCCGGCGTCGACGCGTTCCGGCCGGAGACGATGCGGGTGGCGGTGCCAGGCCGAGACACCACCGCCCACCTCCTCTTCTCGCTCGCCTACCCGGGGGCGGCGCACAAGCAGTTCCGGGTGTTCTCCGACATCGAGGACGCCGTCCTCGGCGGCGCGGTGGACGCGGGCGTCATCATCCACGAGGGTCGCTTCACCTACGCGGCGAAGGGGCTCGTGAAGCTGCTCGACCTCGGCGAGCACTGGGAGCGCCAGACGGGCGCGCCCATCCCGCTCGGCGGCATCGTCGCGCGCAGGACCCTCGACCGCGACGTGCTCCGCGCGCTCGAGCGCCTCGTCCGCGAGAGCACCCTGCGCGCGCTGGCGCGGCGGCCGCTCGTGACCGAGTACGTGAGGCGGCACGCGCAGGAGATGGACGAGGCGGTGATGCGCCAGCACATCGACCTGTACGTGAACGACTTCTCGGTGGACGTCGGCGACGCAGGGAGGAGAGCGGTCGAGACGCTGCTCGACGTGCACGCGCGGATGAACCCCGCGTCCGCCGGGGTGCGGCGCGACGTGTTCCTGTGAGTCGCTGGAGCGGGCCGGGGCCCGCGGTCGGGAGCGCCTGTCGGGTACCTCCGCCATCCGTCCGTGCGCGGGCCGCCCGCGGCGCGCAGATCCGGGCACCACACGGGAGGTGGGCATGACCCGAACGACGGTGACGATCGTGGCCGCGGCGCTCGCGATCGCCGGCGCGGCGCGCGCCGAGGTGAAGACGCAGGAGATCGAGTACCGGCAGGGCGACACGGTGCTGAAGGGGTTCCTCGCGTACGACGACGCGGCCAAGGGGAAGCGGCCCGGCATCCTCGTCGTGCACGAGTGGTGGGGGAACAACGCCCACGCGCGG
This sequence comes from Anaeromyxobacter sp. SG66, assembly GCF_022690805.1. Classification (NCBI taxonomy): domain Bacteria; kingdom Pseudomonadati; phylum Myxococcota; class Myxococcia; order Myxococcales; family Anaeromyxobacteraceae; genus Anaeromyxobacter; species Anaeromyxobacter sp. SG66. The sequence continues at coordinate 45,004 of NZ_JALCZC010000003.1, read as the reverse complement.
AACGCGGCGACGAAGCTCGCGAAGGCAGGCTACGTCGGGTTCGCCCTCGACATGTTCGGAGAGGGCAAGTCCACGACGCACCCCGAGGACGCGAAGGCGTTCGTGGCGGAGGCGACGAAGGACCCCGCCGTGAAGAAGGCCCGCTTCGAGGCGGCGCTCGAGCAGCTCGTGGCGCAGCCGCAGGTGGACCGTGAGAAGATCGGGGTCATCGGCTACTGCTTCGGCGGCGGGGTGGCGCTCGACATGGCGCGGGAAGGCGAGCCCCTGAAGGCGCTCGCGACCTTCCACGGCAGCCTCGCGAGGTCGAGCGAGCCCGCGAAGGAGGGGTCGTTCGGACCGCGCAGCATCCTCGTCCAGACGGGCGGCGCCGATCCCATGGTGCCGAAGGAGCAGGTGGCGGCGCTCGAGAAGGAGATGAAGGCGGCCGGGGTGAAGGCGCGCGTCATCACGTATCCGGGCGCGAAGCACGGGTTCACGAACCCCGACGCCGACAAGGCGGGCATGGCCGGGCTCGCCTACGACGCGAAGGCCGACCGCAGGTCCTGGGACGAGCTGCTGAAGTACCTGAAGGCGGTCTTCGGGAGGTGATCGCGGCACCCCGCACCGCGACCGCCGGCCCGGCCGCGCACGTGCTCTCCGTGAGCGGGCTCGAGAAGCGCTTCGGCGCGACGGTCGCGGTGGACGGGGTGTCGTTCGAGGTCGGCCGCAACGAGATCGTGGGCCTGCTCGGTCCGAACGGCGCGGGGAAGACCACCACCATCAACATGCTGCTCGGCGTCCTCCAGCCGAGCGCGGGGACCATCCGGATCGAGGGCGTGGATCTCGCCGCCGAGCGATCGCGCGCCCTCGCGCGCACCAACTTCGCCGCGGTGTACGCCCCGCTCCCCGGCAACCTCACGGTCTCCCAGAACCTCCGCGTGTTCGGGCTGCTCTACGGCGTGAGGCGGCTCTCCGACCGGATCGAGGCGCTCCTCGCGCAGCTCGACCTGCGGCGCTTCCGGGACACGCGCTGCGGCGTGCTGTCGTCGGGAGAGCAGACGCGCGTCGCGCTCGCGAAGGCCCTCCTCAACGAGCCGCAGCTCCTCCTGCTCGACGAGCCGACCGCGTCGCTCGACCCGGCCACGGCACGCGACGTGCGGGCCAAGATCCGGGCGTGCGCGGCGGCGGGCACCGGCGGCGTGCTGTGGACGTCGCACAACATGTACGAGGTCGAGGAGGTCTGCGACCGCGTCCTCTTCCTCTCGCGCGGGCGGATCCTGCTCGAGGGCGACCCCCGGACGCTGCCCGGGGAGCACGGCAAGGCCACGCTCGAGGAGCTGTTCATCACCGTGGCGCGCGAGCCGCTCGCGCTCGAGGGGGCTTGATGATGACCTTGCGGGCCGGGCGCGTCTTCGCCGTCGTCCTCCGGCAGTGGTACCTGGTCCGCGGGAGCTTCTCGCGGATCGTGCCGCTCTTCGCGTGGGTGGCGGTGGACGTCGTGCTGTGGGGCTTCATCACGCGCTGGCTCGACAGCGTCGCCGCGCCGGGCGGGAGCTTCGTCCCCACGCTGCTCGGGGCGGTCCTCCTGTGGGACTTCCTCGCCCGCGTCATGCAGGGCGTGACGATGGCGTTCTTCGAGGACGTCTGGTCGCGCAACTTCCTCAACGTCTTCGCGACCCCGATCTCGATCGCGGAGTACGTCTCCGGGCTCGTGCTCGCGAGCGTGGCGACGAGCACGCTCGGCCTCGCCGTGATGCTCTCCATCGCGACGGGCGTGTTCGGGCTGTCGCTCCTCGGCTACGGTCTCCTGCTCGTCCCGTTCCTGCTCGTGCTGTTCCTGTTCGGCATCGCGCTCGGCATCACCGGCTCGGCCCTCGTCCTCCGGCTCGGGCCGGCCGCGGAGTGGTTCGTCTGGCCCATCCCGGCGGTGCTGTCGCCGTTCGCGGGGGTGTTCTACCCGCTCGCCACGCTCCCGCCCTGGATGCGCGCGGTCGGGCGCGCGCTGCCGCCGTCGCACGTCTTCGAGGCGATGCGCGCGATCGTCGCCGGCCGCGCCTTCTCGGGCGCGGCGCTCGCCTGGGGCGGCGGCCTCGCGGTCCTCTACATCCTGCTCGCGAGCTGGGTCTTCGTGCGCGTCCACCGCCACGCGGTCCGGACCGGGCTCATCGCGCGCTACAGCGCCGAGAGCGTGAGCTGAGCCAGCGGCCGACGCGACCGGTCGCCATCCCGCCCCAACTCGCCGCGGCCGCCTGGCCGCTTCCTCGCTCGCCCGTGGTACGGACGGCCGGGCGAGCCATCGCTCGCAGCCACGGCCGGCGAGCGCCCGGGATCCACGAGGCATCCGGCGTGAGCTGAAACAGCTCGCATCCGCTCCGAGCCGCGCTCGAGGAGAGCGAACCGGGTCGGCAGGGAGGCGAACGGGGGAGGCTTCGCGCGCTCCGTCCATGCGAAGGCCATGGGACGGGCGAGCGAGGGTAGATGGGTCGGGTAGACGGCGACTCGCCTGCAGGAGAGCCCCCATGACGAGTCACGGCAGTCGATCCCGCGCGCTGGCCTCGTGCGCGCTCCTCATCCTCGCCCTGCTTCCCGCGCAACCCCGCGCCGCGCCCGCCGCGAAGATCTGGGTCGCTTCGGCGACCGAGAAGATCCGTCCGGGCGATCCCGCGCGCGCGACCTCGGTCGCACGGATCTCCGCCGCCCGGAACGAGTTCGAGGCCTTCCAGGTGGTCGTCACCGGCAATGCCCGGGGCGTGCGCGCGAGCGCGTCCACGCTCTCGGGCCCCGGCGGCGCCGTCATCGCCGGCGTCCGTCTCTACCGCGAGGCCCTCATCAACCTGACGCGACCGTCCGCGCCCGACGGCGCCACCGGGCGCTTCCCCGACGCCCTCGTCCCGGACGTGGACGAGATCGTCGGGGAGCGGCGGAACGCGTTCCCGTTCGACGTCCGGGGCGGCGAGAGCCGGGCGATCTGGGTGGAGGTGTTCGTGCCGCGCGGCGCCGCCCCCGGGCTCTACCGCGGGGAGCTCCGCGTGGACGCCTCGGGGCGCTCCACGGTCGTGCCGGTCGAGCTCACGGTGTGGGACTTCGAGCTGCCCTCGACCTCGACGCTCCGCACGGCCTTCGGCCTCATGTGGGGGACGCTCCCCGCCGGCCACGGCATCAGCGCGTCGGACGTGGCCGCGTTCGCGACGCTGCGCGCTCGCTACGGCCAGCTCGCGCTCGACCACCGCCTCTCCCTCTCGCGTCACGATGACGGACAGTGGAACGACCTCGACCACTTCGACCGCTACTACCGTCCGCTGATGGACGGGACCGCCCCGACGCGGCTCGCCGGCGCGCGGCTGACCGCCGTCGAGTACCTCGGCAACCTCGAGGACGTGGCGAACCTCGCGCGCTGGGCGACGCGCTACCGGTCACGGCCGGGCTGGTTCGAGCGGCTCTTCCAGTACACGTGCGACGAGCCGCCGTACCAGGGCTGCACCTTCGCAGACGTGCTCACCCGCGCCCGGGCGGCGAAGACGGCCGACCGGGAGTTCCGGACGCTCGTCACCACCACCATCCAGCAGGCGGACGCGAACGGGATCTCCCCGGTGCTGGATCTCCTCGTGCCGGTGGTGAACTTCATGGACGACAAGTCCGGCACCTACGCGGGGAACCAGCGCAGCAAGTACGACCCGTTCCTCGCCGCCGATCCGCTGAACGAGGTCTGGCTCTACCAGAGCTGCATGAGCCACGGCTGCGGGAGCAGCTCCGCGTACGACACCGGCTGGCCGAGCTACATGATCGACGCGTCGGCGGTGCGGAACCGGGCCATGCAGTGGCTCGACTTCGTGTACCGGGCGACGGGCGAGCTGTACTGGGACACGACCTACGCGTACCTCTCCGGCGATCCCTGGACGAGCCAGTGGGAGTTCGACGGCAACGGCGACGGGACGCTCTTCTACCCGGGCACGCCGGCCAAGATCGGCGGCGCGACCCACGTCCCCGTCGCGTCGATCCGCCTCAAGATGATCCGGGAGGGGATGGAGGACTACGAGTACCTGAGCCTGCTCTCGCGGCTCGGGGACCCGGGCCTCGCGGCCGCCGTCGCGAGCGACCTCTTCCCGACGGCCTCCTCGACCGACCCCGGCGTCGCCCGGCTCATGGCCGCGCGCGAGCGCGTCGCGCGCCGGATCTTGGAGCTTCGCGGCGTCCCGTTGCCGTGAAGGACGGATGCGCGCGCGCCCCGGCAGACGAGCAGCCGGTAGCTTGACTCGACGCGGCGCGCGGGACTAGCCTCGCGACGTTCCTCGGACGAAGCGCAGCGGGTGCTGCGCCGCGTCCGCGGACGATCCCGATCACAACGACCCGAGCGTCGCCCGGCTCCGGGCGTCGCGGAGCGCGAGAGGCGCCCCGCGGCGCTCACACCGGCGATCGTCGTTGCAGGAGTGGTCCGACCATGCAGTCCGCGCTGTTGCCCGCGCTCGTCCTCGCCGCTGCCGCCATCGTCGTGGGCCAGAGAATCCGCGCGCGCCGTCGCTTCGCCAGGCTGAAGGTCTCCGGGGGCCGGATGGCTCTCGTCCTCAACATCGTCAATCGACGCTGATCCGTCGCTGGATCCCGCGCCGCGATCACCAGATCGTAGCGCCCGGGTCGGGTGGCGGTACCATTCGCGCCGTGGCGAGACGGCGCGCGAGGCGGAGGCCTGCCCGGAGCCGGCGGCGCGAGGCGCCGCCGCTCGCGGTGGTCGTGCTCCTCGCCGTCGCGTCGCTCGCGGCGGTCAACTTCGCCTACCAGGTCATCCGCAAGCCGACCGAGCTGCTCGGGCTCGTCGCGCCGACTTCCCCGAAGCCCCCCGAGGCGACCTGGGCCGAGTACGGCGCGCTCTTCGAGGAGCACTCGACCGATCTCGTCCGTCCGGAGCTCCTCGCCGCGCTCGTCCAGGTCGAGAGCGCGGGAGACCCGCTCGCGCGCACCTACTGGCGCTGGCGGTGGAGCTGGAACCCCCTCGAGCTCTACGCGCCCGCCTCGAGCGCCGTCGGGATCCTCCAGATCACCGACGGCACGTTCGTGGAGGCGAGCCGCCTCTGCATTCACGACCACGCGGTGGCGCACGAGGGCGCCTGGTACGACCCGCGCGCCTGCTGGCTCAACGCGCTCTACTTCCGCACCGTCCCGAGCCACGCCATCGAGATGACGGCGGCGCTCCTGCACGAGGCGATCGCGGAGGCGCTCGGAGGACGCAGCGCGACGGTGGCGCAGGGCGCGCGCCTCGCCGCCCTCGTCCATCTGTGCGGCCGGGGGCGGGCCCCCGCCTTCGCGGCGCGCGGGTTCCGGGCGCTGCCCGGCGAGCGCTGCGGAGACACCGACCTCGGCGGCTACCTGGATCGCGTGGAGGCGCTCTCGCGGACGTTCGCGCGCATGGCGGCGGTGGACCTCTGATCGCGCCGCCCGCCCGGGCGGGCTCCCTGCGCTCGGACTCCCTGGCGCGGGTCACTTGCACGCGACCGGCCGGCAGGCCCCCGCCGCGCCGGCCTGGCAGCAGTGCAGCGCCACCCCGCTCGTGTCGAAGAAGTCGACGCGGTAGCCGTGGCCGTCCGTCTCGAGCACCGCGTAGCCCCAGGCGGTCGTCGCGAAGCGGACCTGGGCGCGGGCGGGCGTGCGGGTCGTGAAGTGCGCGAAGCTGCCCATCGCGGTGCTGCCGGAGACGAACACCTCGAGACCGTCGAGCGTCAGGTGCTCCAGGGCGTGGACGTGGCCGGCGAAGAACGCGCGGGCGCGGCCCCCGGCGGCGGCGAGGAGCCGCGCCATGCGCGCGCCGTAGGGGAGCGGGCGGCGCGTGCCGTACCAGTGCACCGCCGCCGGCGGGTGGTGGCCGACGAGGAAGCAGAGCCGCCCGGCGCCGCACGGCGCGGTCGCCTCGCGGACGAAGGCGAGCTCCTCCTCGAGCGTGAAGCCGCCGTAGTCCCGGACGACGACGTTCGTGTCGAGCACGACGAAGCGGACGTCGCCCCGGTCGAGCACGTAGTGGCGCGCCGGCTGGAGCCACTCGGGCGAGCGGCGCGCGACCGCGAGGCACGCGCGCCGCCGCATGGCCTCGACCTCGCCCAGCGCCGGCCGCGCGCAGCTCCCGCCCCCGAGGCCGACGTCGTGGTTCCCGAGCGCGAGGTAGATCGGCAGAGGACCGCCGTGGCGCCCGCGCAGCCCCGCGAGCGGCGCCTCGTTCACGCGGAAGAGCGGGTCGTCCGGCGGCGAGGCGCCGGGCGCGACGGTCAGGCCGTCCTCGGCGAAGCGGCAGGTCTCCGCTCCCGGTCGGGTGGGCTCCGGGCCGCAGTGGTAGATGTTGTCGCCGAGCTCCAGCGCGAGGTCGAACGGGCGCGCGCGGGTGGCGCGGCGCATCGCGCCCGCCACGAGCCGCTGAGGGATCGACTGGAAGCCGAAGTCTCCGAAGACGAGGACGCGCTCCGTCTCGGAGCGCGAGGCCGGGCGCGGGCCGAGCGGCTCGGCCCGGTACACGTCGTGGACGCAGGCGAGCAACGCGGCGGCCACGAGCGCGACCGAGCCACTCCTCAGATGCGCCGCGTTCATCGTGGGATCCCCTCGGCGTGGCTCGGGGGCCCGAGCGGGCCGCTCCCTCGGGTCCGCTCCATGGCCCCCGGACGCCGTGGCGCGAGTCTCGCCCGAACCCGGAGGACGGACGGCGCTCGCGCTGGGGGCTCCCCGGACGAGCGCCCGGCCCGGGCGAGGTGGCGCACGCCCCGGCGCCCGCGTTGAGCGCTCGAGCGTCCTGAGCGTACCGTGTTCGTCGTGGCGATCGCAGCGATGCCCGCTCGCCTGCTCCCCGACGCAGCACGGACCGTGACGCGCCGGCGCGCCGACGTGGAGTGGCTCAAGGTCGCGGGCGCGCTCCTCGTGTTCCTCATCCACGCGGCGGAGCCCTTCAACCCCTGGGACAGCTGGCACGTCACGAGCCCGGAGCGGACGAAGTGGCTGGGGGAGGTGATCCTGGTTTTCGCTCCCTGGATCATGCCCCTCTTCATGATGCTCGCCGGGGAGAGCACCTGGTACGCGCTCGCGCGCCGCTCGACCCGCGCGTACGTCAAAGACAGGCTCCTGCGCCTCGCGCTCCCCCTCGCCGCGGGGCTCCTCGTGCTCGTCCCGCCGCAGGTGTATCTCGAGCGCCGCCTGAAGGGTCAGTTCGGCGGGTCGTTCCTCGACTTCTACCCGCACTTCTTCGACGGCCTCTATCCGCGGGGGAACTTCGGCTGGCACCACCTGTGGTTCGTCGTCTTCCTGCTCGCGTTCTCGCTCGCCACGCTGCCGCTCCTCCAGTGGCTGCGCACGCCCGCCGGCCGGCGCACGATGGCGCGCGTCGCGGCGCCGTGCGACGCGCCGGGTGGGCTCATCTGGCTCGTCCTGCCGTACGTGGCGATCCGGATCGCGATCGAGGTCGTCTTCCCCGGCACCCCGCCGCTCTCCGCGGACTGGTCCGACCGGGCGCTGCTCCTCCCCGGGTTCGTGTTCGGGTTCGCGCTGGCGGGAGAGGACGGCTTCAAGCGCGCGCTGGACCGGTGCTGGCAGGCGGCCCTCGTCCTGGCGCTCGCGACGTCCGCGACGCTCGCGGTGTGGGCCTGGCCCGGCCACCTCCTGGACCGCCTGCCCGCGCCGCGCTCCCCGGCCGGCGCGCTCCTGTGGGGCGGCTACGCGTTCGGCGCCGCCTGCTGGCTGCTCGCGCTGCTCGGCGGCGCGCGCCGCCACCTCGACGTCCGGCGTACGGTGGCGTTGCGCGCAGGAGAGCTGGTCTTCCCGTTCTACGTGCTGCACCAGCCGATCGTCGTCGGCTTCGCGTACCTCGCCGTGCGGGCGGGGCTCGGGATCCTGCCCGCGTTCGCGTTCATCTTCGTGGCCTCGCTCGCGACCACGCTCGCCCTCTGCGCGCTCGTCGCCTCGAGCGACCTCCTCCGGCCGATCTTCGGGCTCAAGCGGCGCTCAGCCGCCGTGCGCGCCAGCCAGGCGTGACGCGGCCATCCCCGCCTCGCGCAGATGCCGCGCGAGGAAGGCGCCGACGCGTCGCTCGTACTCGGCGGGCGCGAACGCGTGCAGGTCGACGTGCGCCGCCCTGTCGACCTCCCAGAGCTCCTTCGGCGACCGGGCGCGCTCGAAGAGCGCCCGCGACTCGCTCGGGGTCGTGTACCGGTCGGCGGTGCCGGCGGCGACGAGCACCGGCGCCGTCTGCTCGCCGATCCGGTCGATCGGCCGAAGGTCCGCGGCCCGCACGCCGTCGCGCGGGAAGATCGAGTGCAGCACGAGCGAGGTGAGGGGCGGGCCGATGGGCCCGAGCCAGGCGCGCAGCCGGTCGCGCACGGCGTCCCGGATGGTGGGGTAGACCGACTCGAGCACGAGCGCCTCCACCGGGAGCGGCGTCTCCCCGAGCAGCGCCGCGGCGCCTCCCATCGAGATCCCGATGACGCCCACCCGCTCGCCGGGGAGGGCGCTCCGCACGAACTCGACCGCGGCGCGCGCGTCGCGGCTCTCGAGCGCGCCGTAGGTGGACTCCTCGCCCGGGCTCTCGCCGTGCGCGCGGAAGTCGATGAGCAGCACGGAGTAGCCGGCGGCGCTGAGGAACCGCGCCCGGTCCACCATCGTCAGCCGGTTCGCGCCCATGCCGTGCAGGAGCACCACCGCTCCGGCCCGGGGCCGGCCGCGCACGAACCAGCCGTGGATGTCGCTGCCGGAGGCGCTGGGGAACGCGACGGGCTCGGCGTCGAGGTCCTTCGGCGGCGGCCGCACGGCCGCGCCCGCGCACTGCACGGTCAGCGCGGCGAGCGCGAGGAGCGCGACGCGCACCGCGCCGCTCCGCCGCTCGATCGATCTCCCGACGCGCTCCGTCATGAGCGACGTTTGATAACGGCGCGTCGTCACGGCCACAGCGCGGGAGCGCCCGGATGCCCGGTCGCCGCCGCGAGGACGAAGCTCCCTCCCGCCCGCGCCCGGGAGGCCGCGCCAGCCGGGCACGTCCTCCTGGGCGCCTACGCGCCGTGCCACGCTCGCTCGCTTCGCGGGGGGTACGACCGGCTCGCCTCAACCGGGCCGCGAAACCGGACCGGCCCGTCGCGCGTCGAACACTGAGAGCGCGGTCCGGAGGCGCGGGCCGAAGCGCGAGGAGAGGGAGGGGCGTATGCAGGCTGGAACGAGGGCCGGGCTCGTCGCCGTGGCGATGGGCGTCCTGGCCGGCTGCGGAGGATCGAGCTCGTCGAGCACGCCCTCCACGCCCGGCTTCTACATCACCATCTCCAACATGACCTTCTCCCCGGCGAGCCTGTCGGTGCCGCCCGGCGGGACGGTGACGGTCCTCAACAAGGACGCGGTCCCGCACTCGGTGACGAGCGAGGCGACCGCGAACGCCTTCACTCCCGGCGCGGTCGCGGGGGTGTCGTTCGACACCGGCACCTTCGACGGTCAGAAGACCTTCACGATCCCCGCGAGCGCGCCCAACGGGACGAGGATCCCCTTCTACTGCACGGTCCACGCGGCGACCATGAAGCCGCCGAACGGCACGATCACCGTCGACGCGGCCGCGCAGCCCGCCGCGCCGCCGGGCGGCAGCGGCGGCGGAGGCTACTGAGTGGCCCGCCGGTCACTGCTCGAGCGCGAGCGTCGCGAGGTAGGCGGCGGCCGTGAGGTAGCCCAGCCCGACGTGGATGGTGCGCGTGTTCTTCGGGAACCGATCGCCGGGCGCGGTGTTGCGCACCCCGATCACCTGGGGAAACGCCGAGACGAGGCCGAGGATCGGCTGCAGGGTGATCCCGCCGAGGTGGACGTAGGTGAGCGCGCGATGCCACGGCCGGGCCGCCGGCCTGACGTGGCCCACCGGGCCGGGGACCGAGAGCGCGAGCACGCCGTTCGCGGTGTAGAGCGTCGCGGAGAGGACGCCGCTCGTGCCGTGGAGGGTCGACAGCCCGCGATCGCAGCCGTACGTGCCGAGGACGGGGTGGCCGGTCTGGCAGCGCCCGTCCCCGAACGCCGTGGGCTGGTTGATTGCGGCCAGCGTCCCGAGGGTGCTCGTCGCGAGGAGCGCGCCGGCGGTGCTCCACTTGAGGGCGCGCTCCCAGCGGCGAAGGCTCCTCACGCGGGCGTCGTCCGGCGGCGCGAGCTCGCCGGCATCCTGGTGCGCTCGCTCGCCTTCGCCGAGCCCGGGACGGTGGAGCGCGAGGTCGCCGGGTGCGCTCGCGGTCACCCCGGCGGGCGCGAGGAGCTCGAGGTGGAGCGCCGCCTGCACCGTCCGAGCGGGAGCGGGGGCCGTGGAGAGGCTCCCCGCCGTCGCGCAGACCACCGACATCACCAGCGCGTGGAACATGTCGTCCTCCTCGCCGCGTCACCTGCCGGCATGCTGTGTATCCACGTTCGGTCCCGGTCGCGAGGTCTCGCCCGGAGCGGCCCCGTCGCCGGCCCGTCGAAGGATCGTGCGCCCGCGCGCTCACCCTTTGAAAGGGATCCTCCCGTGACGAGGAGCTGCCCGTGAGGTTCCTCTCGCTCGCGCTCGCGGTCGGTCTCGCGGCGGTCGCTCCGGCGGCGTCGGCGGGGGAGTGGGAAGCGCTCCCGCCGAGCGGCCACATCGTCGTGCACGTCCAGAAGAAGGGCCTCTTCTCCGGCTTCGCCCACGACCACGCGTTCGAGGTCACGGAGTGGCGCGCGAGCGCGGTCATCCCCGACGGAGACCCGGCGTCCACCTCGGTCGAGGTCATCCTCTCGGCCGGCTCGCTGCACGACCGGCAGCCGCGCCTGTCCGAGGGCGACCGCCGGAAGGTGGACGCGCAGGCGAGCGGGCCGGACGTCCTCGACGCCGAGCATCACCCGCGGATCGAGTTCCGATCGCAGCGCCTCGAGCTCGAGCGCGGCTCGACCGACGGGGCGCACCTCCGCGGCACGCTGCACGGCACGCTCGCGCTCCGCGGCCGGAGCGCGCCCGCCGACGTCGACTTCGAGGCGGAGCGGGGCGCGGACGCCTGGAGCGTCCGCGGGAACGCGCACGTGAAGCAGACGGCGTTCGGGATCAAGCCGTTCAGCGGGTTCGGCGGGACCGTCGGCGTCAAGGACGAGCTCGTCGTCGAGATCGCCCTCTCGCTGCACCGGGCCGGTCCCCGGGGGGCGTCCGCGAAGCCGCGCCCGGGCGCCGCGGCAAGAGAGCCGTAGCGCCCAGGCGCGATAGTGGAGTAAAGCAGTCCCCTTCACGCCGGCCCGCGAATTGGCCGGCTCGCGAGCTCTGGGCGCGCGGCGAAACGCCGCAGCGCCGGGCGAGGAGCGGCGGTGGAAGGGCAGCAGGTCGAGTCTCGAGCGCCACGGGTCGTCATCGTCGGGGGCGGTTTCGCCGGGATCTACGCGGCGCGGGGGCTCGCGCGCGCGCCGGTGCAGGTGACGCTCGTGGACCGGCGCAACCACCACCTCTTCCAGCCGCTGCTCTACCAGGTGGCGACCGCGGCCCTGAACCCCGGCGACATCGCCGAGCCGATCCGGCACGTCCTGTCGCGGCAGCGGAACGCGCGCGTGCTGCTCGCGGAGGCGGCGGCGATCGAGCCGGACGCGAGGCGGCTGCGGCTCGTGAACGGCCTCGCGCTCGACTACGACTACCTCGTCGTGGCGGCCGGCGCGACGCACTCCTACTTCGGCCACGACGAGTGGGCCCGGTTCGCGCCGGGGCTGAAGACGCTGGAGGACGCGGAGGAGATCCGCCGCCGCGTGCTCACCGCCTTCGAGCGCGCGGAGGCGGACCCGGACCGCCAGCGCCGCGAGGCGCTCCTAACCTTCGTCGTCGTCGGCGGCGGCCCCACCGGCGTCGAGCTCGCGGGCGCGCTCGCGGAGATCGCCCGCTTCACGATCCCGCGCGACTTCCGGACGGTGTCCACCGAGCGTGCGCGCGTGATCCTGGTCGAGGGCACCGAGCGCATCCTCCCGGCGCTGCCGCCGGAGCTCTCGGCGGCGGCGCAGCGCGAGCTCGAGCGGCTCGGGGTGCACGTCTGGACGGGCAAGCGCGTCACCGGCGTGGACCCGCGCGGCGTGCAGATCGGAGAGGAGCGCGTGGCCGCCCGCACCGTGCTCTGGGCCGCCGGCGTCGCCGGTGCACCGCTGGCGCGAACGCTGGGGGTGCCGCTCGACGGCGCGGGGCGCGTCGTCGTGAACCCCGACCTGACGGTCCCGGGGCACGAGGAGATCTACGTCGTCGGCGACCTCGCGGCGGCGCGGAAGAAGGACGGCACGCCGATCCCCGGCGTCGCGCCGGCCGCGATCCAGCAGGGCAAGCACGCCGCGAGGAACCTCCGCGCGACGCTCGCGGGGAAGCCGCGCCGGCCGTTCGCCTACTTCGACAAGGGCGTCATGGCCACGGTCGGGCGCGGGCGCGCCGTGGCCGGGTTCTGGAGGTTCCGCCTGACCGGGGTCCTCGCCTGGTTCGCCTGGCTCTTCATCCACATCTGGTTCCTCATCGACTTCCGGAACCGGGTGGCGGTCATGTTCCAGTGGATCTGGCACTACCTGACCTTCAAGCGCGGCACGCGCCTCATCCTGGAGACGCCGGAGGAGGAGCGGTTCCGGGCCGTCGCGGGGGTGGCGCCGCCGGACGTGGACGCCTGGCCGCCCAACGAGAGCGATCCGGAACGGCCGGACACCTAGGCGGCCGTCGTGGCGGCGCGCGGCCTGGCGACCGCACGCCCCGCGACCCGAGCCCAGCGCTTTGGATGGGAGGCCCTCGCGGGTTAGAACCCGGCCCCATGTCGGATCGGAGAGAAGAGGGCGGGCGGCCCCTCACCGGCGAGGACCTCGCGATCGCGCTGAGGGTCCTCGCGCGCGTCGCCGCCGACCGGACGGTGCTCGCGGAGCTCGACGCCGAGACCCGGACGACGCTGCAGAAGCTCGCGGGCGAGGTGGCGCGGCCGGACCTCAAGCAGCGGAAGAAGCTCCAGCGGGCGCTCCTGCGGAACGAGCGGGTGGAGCGCAGGGCGCGCGACGAGGCGCTGCGCAGGGGGACCGGCATCCAGCAGCTGCGGGCAGCGCCGGTGTTCGAGACGCCGCTCCCCGAGCTCCCGCCCGCGGGCGCCGACGCCTCGGGCTGGTGGCCGCGGCTCCCGGGCGCCGAGGAGGCGGGGGCGGTCCGCCCGGCCGCCGGGGCGCCCGCGGACGCCGGCGAGGGCGACGGCCCGGAGCTCTCCGAGCCGCGCAAGTGCTACGTCTGCAAGGCGCCGTATCACCGGCTCCACCCGTTCTACGACCAGCTGTGCCGCGCCTGCGGCGACGAGAACCTCGCGCGGCGCACGGCGACGGTGGACCTGCGCGGGCGGGTCGCCCTCGTCACCGGCGCGCGCGTGAAGATCGGCTACCAGGCCGCCATCCTCCTGCTGCGCGCCGGCTGCAGCGTGGTCGCCTGCACGCGCTTCCCGCGGGACGCCGCCGCGCGCTACGCGCGCGAGCCGGACTTCGAGGCCTGGAGGGATCGGCTCACGATCCACGGCGTCGACCTCCGCCACACCCCGAGCGTCGAGCTGCTCTGCCAGCGGCTGGACGCGACCCTCCCGCGGCTCGACTTCCAGCTCCACAACGCCTGCCAGACCGTGCGCCGCCCGCCGGGCTTCTATGCGCACCTCCTCGAGCGCGAGGAGGCCCCGCTCGCGGCGCTGCCCGAGGGCGAGCGCGCGCTGCTGCGCGAGCACGAGGCGCTCAAGGCGGCGCTCGCGGATCACCGCCGGGCGGCGGGGGTGACGCGGCCGGCGCTCCTCTCGCAGGCGCCCGGCGACGAAGGCCCGCTGCTCTCCGGCAAGAGCGCGCTCGAGCTCTTCCCGCGCGGGGTCCTCGACCAGGATCTCCAGCAGGTCGATCTCCGCAGCCACAACTCCTGGCGGCTCACGCTGCACGAGGTCCCCACGCTCGAGCTGCTCGAGGTGCTGCTCGTGAACGCGACCGCGCCGTTCGTGATGACCGCGCGGCTGAAGGCCCTCATGCTCCGCGCGCGCGCGGCGCCGCCCGAGACCGCGACGAGCGGCGACCCGGCGAAGCACGTCGTGCTCGTGTCGGCGATGGAGGGGCAGTTCTACCGCGAGCACAAGACCGACAAGCACCCCCACACGAACATGGCCAAGGCCGCGCTCAACATGATCGTGCGCACGAGCGCGGGCGACTACGCGCGGGACGGCATCCACCTCAACGCGGTCGACACGGGGTGGGTGACGGACGAGGACCCCGCCCACCTCGCCGCGCGCAAGGTCGAGGAGCACGCCTTCTCGCCGCCGCTCGACATCGTCGACGGGGCGGCCCGGATCGTGGCGCCCATCTTCGACGGCTTCCGCACCGGCCGGCACGAGGCCGGCCTGTTCTTCAAGGACTATCGCCCGACGCCGTGGTGACGGGGGACGATGCCCCACGCGAGCTCGGCGCAGCGGCGAGGTCCGCTCGGGGCTCGGCAGCTCGCCACGAGCGGACGTCCGATCGGGGCTCGCGTGCTCAACGCGTCGGCGCGGGCGGCGTCGTGCCGCTGCCCGTGCCCCCGGTGCCCGTCTGGCTCGCGGGCGGCGACGCGCCGGGCGCCGCCGGGTTGCCGGTCACGACCTGCACGAGCACGGCGGTCGGCTGGGTGCCGGTCATCTCGTACGCGACGCGCGCATCTTCACCCGGGGTGATCTGAGCCGCGGAGGCCTGCTGGCCGTCGATCTGGACGCGCGTCCGGTTCGTGATCTGGAAGGTCATCGGGTCGCCGCCGGGCGGCTGCACCACGACCTGGTTGGCGGTCGCCTGCTTCACCTGGCCACCCAGGATCTGCTCACCGCGGCTCACGAGCCGCTGCTGCTGGGAGAGCTGCCGTGAGGCCTCCTGCTGCGCCTGCTGCGCCTGCTGCGTCGACTGCTGGATCGCGAGGTTCGCCTCCCGCTGCGCCTGCTCGGCCTTCATCGTCTCCTGCTGGGCACGCTGCTGCGCCTCGTTCAGCCTGCGCTGCGCTTCCCTCACGTCCGCCTGCGCGGTCGCGGCGCGCTTCTGCTGGTCGGTGGCCTTCTCCTGCGCCTTCTGCGCCGCGCTCAGCGCCTCCTTCGACTGGCGCTGCGACTCCGAGACCCGCTCCGCAGCCGGGTTCTCACCCTTCGCCTGGCGGCCGGTCGCGCACCCGCTCGCCGCCACTGCCAGGAGTGCCGCGCCCGGCAGCGCATACCTCTTCCACGTTTTCATGGCTCCCCCCTCGTCCTATCCCCAACCTGGGGCCGCGACGCAGGGTCCGCAATCCGAGTGGCGCGGCGCCGCCGGGGGCGATGGCGATGCCGCTCCGCGTCATGGCATGTTCACCGATCGCCGAGGCGGCGCGAGGAACTGCGAACGGCGGAGGTCGCCGCCGCTAGGATGGCGGGGGTGCGTAGCGCCCGCCTCGATCTCGCCCCGTTCGGCCGCCTCGACTTCGGAGAACCCGCGCGCGTGATCGCGACCGACGACGTCCGGCGCGTCCGCGCCGCGCTCGTCGAGGTGGAGGCGGAGGCGCGGCGCGGCCGCTGGGCGGCGGGGTTCGTGTCGTACGAGGCGGCGCCCGGCCTCGATCCCGCGATCGCGGTGCGCCGCGGCTCCGGCCCCCTCGTCTGGTTCGGGATCCACGACGCGCCCGCGACCGCAGCGGCTCCTTCCGCGGCGGAGGTCGCGGCGGCCCGCGTGGATGACCTCGCGCCGGAGGTCACGCGCGCGCAGCACGTCGCGGACGTGGAGGCCGTGCGCGCCGCGCTCGGCCGCGGCGACGCCTACCAGGTGAACCTCACCTTCCGGATGCGGGGCCGGTTCACGGGCGATCCCTTCGCGCTGTACGAGCGCCTCCGCCGCGCCCAGGGAGGCGGCTTCACTGGCTGTCTCGTCGTGGACGGGCGGGCGATCCTCTCCGCCTCGCCGGAGCTGTTCTTCTATCGGCAGGGGGATCGGGTGGAGGTCCGGCCGATGAAGGGGACCGCCCGGCGCGGGCGCGACCTCGCCGAGGACGAGCGGGCCGCCGCCGCGCTCGCGGCCTCGCCGAAGGAGCGCGCCGAGAACGTCATGATCGTGGATCTGCTCCGGAACGATCTCGGCCGGGTGGCGCGGGTCGGCTCGGTGCGGGTGGGGGAGCTCTTCACGGTCGAGCGCTACCCCACCGTGCTGCAGCTCACCTCGACCGTCGAGGCTCGGCTTCGACCCTCGGCCGGCCTCGCCGAGCTGTTCGCCGCGCTGTTCCCGTGCGGCTCGGTGACCGGCGCGCCCAAGATCGCCGCCACGAAGCTCATCGCGGACCTGGAGCGGAGCCCGCGCGGCCCGTACTGCGGCGCCGTCGGCGTGGTCGCGCCGGGCGGCGACGCGGTGTTCGACGTCGCCATCCGCACGCTGGACCTCGACCTCGAGTCCGGCGCCGCGACGTACGGCGTCGGCGGCGGGATCACCTGGGGCTCGGACCCGGAGCGCGAGTGGGACGAGGCGATGGCGAAGGCGGCGGTGCTCTCGGAGCCCGCGGACGACCTCCAGCTCCTCGAGACGCTCCGGCTCTTCGGCGGCGCGTACGCGCGCCTCGAGCGGCACCTCGCCCGGCTCGCGGGCTCGGCGCGCTACCTCGGCATCCCGCTGGAGCTCGCGGCGGTGCGAGCGGCGCTCGAGGCGGAGGCGTCGCGCGCGCCGGCGGAGGGGGCACGAATTCGCCTCCTCGTGGGGCTCGACGGCCGCCCCCGCACCGAGGCGGCGCCGCTGCCGCCGCCCGCGCAGGCCCCGCTCCCCGTGACGCTGGCGCGCGCCCCGGTGGATCGCGCCGATCGGCTCCTCTTCCACAAGACGACCCGGCGCGAGGTGTACGCGTCCCGCCGCGCCGAGCGGCCGGAGGCGTTCGACGTGATCCTGCAGAACGCGGAGGGCGAGCTGACCGAGCTCACCATCGGAAACCTGGTCGTCGAGGTCGGCGGCGAGCGGCTCACGCCGCCCGTCGACGCCGGGCTCCTCGCCGGGACCATGCGCGCCGAGCTCCTCGAGCGCGGCGAGGTGCGCGAGGCGGTGCTCCGCCCCGAGGACCTCGCCCGCGCCGCGCGGCTGTGGCTCGTGAACTCGGTGCGCGGATGGGTGCCGATCCGGTACGTGCCGTGACGGCGTCCCGAGCCCCTGCGCCGGGCACCGAGCTTCACCGCAGCCTGGGGACCCGCATTCGCGGCTGCTCCCCTCCCTCGGCCCACCGCCTCGCGGCGGCTCGCCAGCGCTCCACCTCGACCACGAACGTGGAGAGCGCGAGCCCGCCCACCCCGCCGCTCGCCTCGAGCTTCCCGAGCCCGGCGCCGAGGAGCCGCACCATCCCCGCCGGCCGGCCCTGCACGAGGCCCTTGTGGAAGCCCGCGGCGATCTGGATGAGCCCCTGGAGCGCGAGCCTCGGCGCCCCGGCCTCGTCGCGCCACGCGTCCTCCCACACCTCGTGCGCGTCGAAGAACCGCCCATCGTCGAAGAGGCGCACGCCCGCGTCGAGCGCGGCGCGCGTGTCCGCGGAGAGCGTGTCCGGAGGCCGTGCCATCCTCCTCGTCTAGCGCGCGCTTCGCGGCGGCGCGACGCGGTGGCGCCGAGGTTTTTCGCTCCCGTCCAGGTGCGGATCGGAGGTATGGCTGCGCGCCATGACCGACGACGCGAGTCGCCCGGGGCTCGGGCACGCGCTCCTCCTCGCCGGCGCCGCGTGGGCCGCCCTCGCCGCCTCGTCCGCCGGCGCGCTCCTCGCGGGCGCGGCGATCGCGCTCGCGGTCGGGAACCCCGCCCAGGCGCTCACGCACCGCCTCTCGAAGAAGCTGCTGCCGCTCGCGGTCGTCGGGCTCGGCTTCGGGATGGACCTCGGCGCCGTCGCCCGGGCCGGGGCGCGCGGCTTCGGGTACACCGTGGTCACCATCGCCGCCGCCTTCGCGCTCGGCACGCTCATGGTCCGGGCGCTCCGGGTGCGCGGCAAGACCGGCCTCCTCATCACGGTCGGCACGGCGATCTGCGGCGGCAGCGCGATCGCCGCCGCGGCGCCGGCCATCCAGGCGGACGACCGCGAGGTCACGGTCGCGCTCGGGACGGTGTTCCTCCTGAACGCGGTGGCCCTCGTGGTCGCGCCGCCGCTCGGGCACGCCGCGGGGCTCGCCGAGGCGCCCTTCGGCGTCTGGGCGGCGCTCGCCATCCACGACACGAGCTCGGTGGTCGGCGCCGCCCTGCAGTACGGGCCGCGCGCGCTGGAGGTGGCCACGGCGGTGAAGCTCGCGCGCGCCCTCTGGATCCTCCCCGTCACGGTCGGCCTCGCGGCGCTGGAGCGGCGCGCGGGGCGGGCGGCGGCGGGCCGCGCTTCCTTCCCCGGGTTCATCGCGGGCTTCGTCGTCGCCGCGGCGATCGCGACGTTCGTCCCCGCCGCCGCCCCCGTGGCGGGCGCCCTGGCGCTCGCCGCCCGGCGGGCGCTCGTCCTCACGCTCTTCCTCGTCGGCGCGAACCTCTCGCGCGAGGCGCTCCGCGAGGTCGGGGCGCGCCCGCTCGCGCACGGGGTCCTCCTGTGGCTCGCCATGGGAGGCGCCACGCTCCTCGCCGTGCGGGAGGGCTGGATCTCCTGACGCGCCCGCGCCCGGGCGGGTTGAAGCGGGGCCCGCGGCGTGCGAAAACGCCCGTCCCGTGATCCGCTTCGACGGCATCTCCAAGCAGCACGGCCGGCAGCTCCTCTTCGTCGAGGCGTCGGCCGTCCTCCACCGCGGCGAGAAGATCGGCCTCGTCGGGCCGAACGGCGCCGGGAAGTCCACCCTGTTCCGGCTCGTGACCCGCGAGGAGGAGCCGGACGAGGGCAACGTCTCGATCGACCGCGGCGTCACCGTGGGCCACTTCTCCCAGGACGTGGGGGAGATGTCCGGGCGGAGCGCCGTCGAGGAGACGATGGACGGCGCCGGCCCGGTGTCGGCGGTCGCGGCCGAGCTGCACGCGCTCGAGCACGCCCTCGCCGATCCCGCCCGCGCCGACGAGCTGGAGGAGCTCGTCGAGCGGTTCGGGAACGTGCAGGCCCGCTTCGACGAGCTCGGCGGCTACGCGCTCGAGGCGCGCGCGCGGGAGATCCTGGGCGGCCTCGGCTTCACGCCGGAGATGATGGACGGCGACGTCGGGGCGCTCTCCGGCGGCTGGAAGATGCGCGTCGCCCTCGCGCGCATCCTCCTCATGCGGCCCGACGCGATGCTCCTCGACGAGCCCTCGAACCACCTCGACCTCGAGTCGATCATCTGGCTCGAGGAGTTCCTCCAGGCCTACGACGGCGCGATCCTCATGACCTCCCACGATCGGGAGTTCATGAACCGGGTCGTCTCCAAGATCGTCGAGATCGACGGCGGCGAGCTCACCACGTACTCCGGCAACTACGACCTCTACGAGCGCGAGCGCGCCATCGCGGACGCGCACCAGCAGGCGCAGTTCGACCGCCAGCAGGCGATGCTCAAGAAGGAGCTCGCGTTCATCGAGCGGTTCAAGGCGCGGGCGTCCCACGCGGCGCAGGTGCAGTCGCGCGTGAAGAAGCTCGACAAGATCGAGAAGGTCGAGCCGCCGCGCGTCCGCAAGACCGTCGACTTCGAGTTCCGCGCCGCGCCCCGCTCCGGCGAGGACGTGGCGAAGCTCGCCGGGGTCGTCAAGCGGTACGGGGCGCGCGTCGTCCACGGCGGCCTCGACTTCCTCGTGCGCCGCGGCGAGCGCTGGTGCGTGCTCGGCGCGAACGGCGCGGGCAAGTCGACCCTGCTCAAGATGGTCGCCGGCGAGACGGCGCCGGACGCGGGCACCGTCGCGGTGGGCGGGAGCGTGAAGATGGGCTACTTCGCCCAGCACGCGATGGAGCTGCTCGCCCCCCACCGGACGGTCTGGGAGACGCTCCAGGACGCCTTCCCGCGCGCCTCGATAGGCTCCCTGCGCACGCTCGCGGGCTGCTTCGGCTTCTCCGGCGACGAGATCGAGAAGCGCTGCAAGGTGCTCTCCGGCGGCGAGAAGGCGCGGCTCGTCCTCGCGAAGCTCCTCTACGATCCGCCGAACTTCCTCGTGCTCGACGAGCCCACGAACCACCTCGACGTCTCGACCAAGGAGATGCTGGTGCGGGCGCTCGCGGGGTACGAGGGGACGATGCTGCTCGTGTCCCACGACCGGCGCTTCCTCTCCGCGCTCACGAACCGCGTCCTGGAGCTCACGGCCGAGGGCCCGATCGCCTACGGCGGCGGCTACGGGGAGTACGTGGCGCGCACCGGCCGCGAGGGGCCGGGGCTCCGGCACCTCGGGGCGGCGCGCTAGTCGAGGCGCGGGCCCCGCGGCCGCCCCGCGCGAGCCGCCCGCGGCGCGGGAGTCCTGCCCGGAGGCCGCGGGCGCGGCGTGATCGCGGGCGCGTCGCCGGCGCGGTAACCTGTCCGGATGAGGACCGTCACCGCGACCCGCTACGTCACCGCGCTGCGCGAGGGCGGCTCGCTGCCGGCCATCGTCGAGGGCGACGACGACGGCCTGTACGTCGCGAAGTTCCGGGGCGCGGGGCAGGGGCCGAAGGCGCTCGTCGCGGAGGTGATCGCCGGCGAGCTCGCCCGCGCGGCGGGCCTGCCGGTCCCCGAGCTCGTCCGGCTCGAGGTCGGCGCGGAGCTCGGGCGCAACGAGCCGGACGGGGAGATCCGCGATCTCCTCAAGGCGAGCGTCGGGGCGAACGTCGGCCTCGACTACCTGCCGGGCAGCGCCACCTTCGATCCGGTGGCCGGGCCGCCGCCCTCCGCCGCGGAGGCCTCGGAGATCGTGTTCTTCGACGCGCTCGTGACGAACGTCGACCGCACGGCGCGGAACTCGAACCTGCTCTGCTGGCACCGGCGGCTCTGGCTCATCGACCACGGCGCGTCCCTCTACTTCCACCACGCCTGGCCGGACGCGCCGGACCCCGCGCTCACCCCGTTTCGCGCGGTGAAGGACCACGTGCTCCTGCAGTGGGCGGCCGAGCTCCCCGCCGCCGGCGCGCGCCTCGCCGCGCGGCTCGAGGGCGGGGCCGTCGCGCGCGCGGTGGGCGAGGTGCCGGACGCGTGGCTCGAGGGCGAGCCGCGCTTCGCCTCGGTCGCGGAGCACCGCGCGGCGTACGTGCGGCTCCTCGAGCGCCGCCTCGCGGCGGCGCCGCTCTTCGTGGAGGAGGCCGAACGTGCCCGCGCACTGCTCGTTTGACTACGCCGTCGTCCGCGTCGTCCCGCGCGTCGAGCGCGAGGAGTTCCTGAACGCGGGCGTCATCCTCTTCTGCCTCGAGCGGGACTTCCTGGCCGCGCGCGTGGAGCTCGATCGGGAGCGCCTCCGCGCGCTCTTCCCCGGGGTGGACCTGCCGCTCGTCGAGGAGCACCTCGCCGCGCTCTCGCGCGTCGCGGCGGGCGGGGAGGGGAGCGGGCCCATCGGCCGGCTCTCGCTCCGGGAGCGCTTCCACTGGCTCGTCGCGCCGCGCAGCACCGTCATCCAGGTCGGGCCGGTGCACTCCGGCGTGTGCGAGGACCCGGCGCGGGCGCTCGAGAAGCTCCTCGAGCGCATGGTGCGGCAGCCCCGGGCCCCTGCGCCATGACGCCCGGGCCCGCGCCCCTCCGCGACGTCCCGGTCCTCTTCGCGTCGCGTGCCCTGAGGCTCTTCGC
Source organism: Anaeromyxobacter sp. SG66 (assembly GCF_022690805.1). Lineage (NCBI taxonomy): Bacteria > Pseudomonadati > Myxococcota > Myxococcia > Myxococcales > Anaeromyxobacteraceae > Anaeromyxobacter > Anaeromyxobacter sp. SG66. The sequence continues at coordinate 23,426 of NZ_JALCZC010000003.1, read as the reverse complement.
GTACGGGCTCGTCTCGGTGGTGCTCGTGCTCCACCTCTCCGCGGCGGGCTACGGCGAGCGGCGGATCGGGGCGCTCCTCACGCTCACGCTCCTCGGCGACACCGCGCTCTCGCTCGTGATCACCACCCACGCCGACCGCTGGGGGCGGAGGCGCATGCTCCTCGCCGGCGCGGCCCTCATGGCGCTCGCGGGCGCCGCCTTCGCCGCCACGACCTCGTTCGCGCTCCTCCTCCTCGCGGCCACCGTCGGGGTGATCAGCCCCTCGGGGAACGAGGTCGGCCCGTTCCTCGCCGTCGAGCAGGCGGCGCTCTCGCAGGAGCTCCCCGCGGAGCGGCGGACCGCCGCGTTCGCCTGGTACCAGCTCGCGGGATCCGCGGCGACGGCCCTCGGCGCGCTCGCCGGCGGCGGCCTCGCCGGCGCGCTCCAGTCGCGCGGCGTCGCGCCGCTCGCGAGCTACCGCGCCGTGATGGCGGGCTACGGCGCGGCGGGGCTCGCGCTCGCGGCGGTGTTCACGCGGCTGTCGCCCGCGGTGGAGGCGCCCTCGGCGCCGGCCGCCTCCCGCCGCTCGCGCCTCGGCCTGCACCGCTCGCGGGGCACGATCCTCCGCCTCTCCGCGCTGTTCTCCGTCGACGCCTTCGCCGGCGGGCTCGTGGTGCAGAGCTTCGTCGCCTGGTGGTTCCACGCGCGCTTCGGCGTGGGGCCGGCGAGGCTCGGCGCGATCTTCTTCGGCGCGAACGTGCTCGCCGGGATCTCGGCGCTGTCGGCCGCGTGGATCGCCCGCCGCGTGGGGCTCGTGAACACGATGGTGGCGACGCACCTGCCCTCGAACGTGCTCCTCGTGCTCGTCCCGCTCATGCCGACGCTGCCGCTCGCGATCGCGGTGCTCCTCGTGCGGTTCTCCATCTCGCAGATGGACGTGCCGACGCGCCAGTCCTACACGATGGCGGTCGTCGACCCCGACGAGCGCTCGGCGGCGGCCGGGGTGACCGGCATCGCCCGGACGGTCGGCGCGGCCCTCGCGCCGCTCGCCGCCGGACCGCTCTACGCGATCGCGGCGCTCTCGTCCGTTCCGTTCTTCCTGTCGGGCGGCCTCAAGATCCTCTACGACCTCGCGCTGTGGCGCAGCTTCCGCAACGTGGTGCCGGACGAGGAGCGCGCAGGGAGCGCGCGGTCTGCGGAGCGCTGACGCGGCCGCGCGCGCGACTCACGCGCCGCCGCCTCCCCCGCGCGCCCGTACCCGCGATTGCTCCCGCCGAGAAGGCGAGCAGCGGGGGGTGGAGTGGCTACGTTCACCGCCCGGACCGAAGTCGGGTTGGGTGGGGGTGTGTCATGGAAAGGATCGAGAAGAAGATCCTCGTCGAGGTGGAGGCAGCGCGGGTGTTCGACTACCTGCACGATCCGAGGAACCTGCTCGAGATCTGGCCGAGCCTGGTCGAGGTCACGAACGTCCAGCTCAAGGAGGGCGGCGGGGCGGACTGGGACTGGACCTACAAGATGGCTGGCCTGCGCTTTCACGGACGGTCGGAGACCGTCGAGGCGGTGCGGCCCCGCCGCTTCGTGACGAAGAACGAGAAGGGGATCCCGAGCACGTTCACCTGGACCCTCGAGCAGCGCGACGCCGGGACGGAGGTGGTCCTGAAGATCCAGTACGAGCTCCCGCTGCCGCTGCTCGGGCACGTCGCGGAGCTGTTCCTCCGCCATTCCAACGAGCGCGAGGCCGAGACGCTGCTCGAGAACCTGAAGGAGCGGCTCGAGTCCGCGGGGGCGTCCCCGAGGGCGCCAGAGATGGCTCCGCCCTCGAGGCAGCCGCCGCCGACGTTGCCGCACGCCTAGCGCGCTCGAGCGGAGGCGCCGGCCTCCCGGCGCCTCGCCCGAGCGGAAGCGCTCAGTGATGGGCGGGGGCCTGGGACTCCGCGCCGGGCTGGGCTCGGGTGGTCCGGCCTTCCGCGTAGTGCTCCATGCCGGCGAAGTCGATGATGACGCACGCCTCGTCGCCGACCGTCCAGGCGTCGTGGCCGGGCGGGATGACGGCGTAGTCGCCGGCCCCGATCTCCGCCTCCTCGCCGTCGTCCATCACGAGGTGCATCCGGCCCGAGACGACGTAGCCGGAGTGTGCGGCCTGGCAGCTCCGGGTGCCCGCGAGCGGCTTCACGTGCGTGGACCAGCGCCAGCCCGGCTCGAACACGCCCCTTCCCACCACCCCGTCGCCGAACTTCAGGATCTCCGCGTGCCCGTTGCCCTTGAACGGACGGGTCTCGTCCGGAGACGAGAACCGCTTGATCGAGATGCGCGCCATCGCGATGTCCTCCCATCCGGCCGACGCGGCCGGGGAAGAGACGGTGCTCCGAGACCTTGTCGCATTCAACGGCCGGCGGCGGTCGTTCGGGTTCGCTCGAAATGTCCGAGCGGGCGGGACACGCCGCTCGCGCATGGCGGCTCCGGCCCGGCCTTCTAGCGCCCGGGGGGCTGTCCGATCGCGAGCTCCGCGGACGCAGAGACAGGCTCACCGTCCGGCACGACGCCCGGCCGCCAGGCGCGGCCCTCCAGCGCGTGCCGGAGCTCGAGCGCCTGCCCGGGTTAGGGCCGGGGTGAGGAACTGCCCGACGGTACGGCGCGCCCTGCGAGCCGCGTCGGGAGGGGTCAGGTCCCGAGGTAGCGGCCCGGCCGGTGGTTCACCGCCAGGACCAGGTTGAGCGCGACCGCGCCGACGACCGACAGGGCGATGGTGGAGAGCGGCGCGACGAACAGCGACGCGAGCACGACCAGGGCGTCGACGACCATCTGGAACGCGCCCGCGCGGACGCCGTGCCGCTCCTGCAGGTGGATGGAGAGGATGTTGAGCCCGCCGAGGCAGGCGTGGTGGCGGAAGAGCACGAGGAGCCCCACGCCCACGAGGACCCCGCCCATCACCGCGCCGTAGAGCGGGTGCAGCCGGTCGAGGTGGAGCACCGCCGGCAGGTGATCGGTCGCGAGGGACACGAGCGCGATCGCGACGAACGTCTTCACCGTGAACCGCCACCCCATCCGCCGGACGCCGAGCCAGAAGAACGGCAGGTTGAGCGCGACGAAGAGCTGGCCGAAGGAGAAGGGCGTCACCCGGGCGAGCAGGAGGGCGACGCCGGCGGTGCCGCCCGTCAGGAGCTTCGCCTGCGCGAGGAAGCCGTAGCCGAGCGCGACGAGCGCCGAGGCGGTCAGGATGGCCTGGGCGTCGTCGAACGCGCTGTGGCTCTCCGCCGGGAGGACGGTGTCCATGAGGCGCGGCAGATTAGCGGAACGGCCCGGCGCTGTCGCGCCGGGAGCGCCCGCTCACGGCCGGCGGGCGCGGGCGCCGCGGCGCGTCCACGCGAGCACCGCGCCGACGATCCCGAGGGCGAGCGCGCCGCCGGGGCCCGAGCCGCAGCCGCCGCCTCCGCCCGCTCCCTTGGGGCCGGCGACCGACTGCTCCGGGACGGGGGGCGGCGTCGTCGTGTCGCCGGGAGCCGGCGGCGTGAGCGGGTCGGCGCTCGGCGGCGGGACGTCCTTCACGATCTGGAACTTGTCGAGGAGCGAGCCGTCCGGCCGGACCGACTCCACGAGGAGCGTCCCGCCGTCGAGCGTAAGGATGAGGTGCTGGTACTCCGTCGCGCGGAACGCCGTCCACTCCGCCGCCGGGAGGACGGACTCGTACAGGTAGTCGCTGCCGCCACCGGCGGTCAGGTACACGGGGGCGCCCGGGTGGTCGTAGTCCTTCTTCACGACCGCACCCTGCCGCGCCGGCCAGGTGCGCTCGTAGAGGTGGTTATGGGCCTGGAGGACGAGGTCCACCCCGTACTTCTCGAACGGGCCGAGGAGCGCCCGCGGGATCTCCGGGAAGACGCCGTACTTGCCCGTGGCGAGCGCGGGCCGATGCATCGTGACGAGCTTCCAGGGCGCCTTCGACGCCGCGAGGTCCGCCTCGAGCCAGGCGACCATCGTCGCCGTGTCGCAGCCCATCTGGCTCGCGTCCATCGGGACGATGCAGTTCGTGTCGAGCGCGGCGACGTGGAGGTCGCCCCAGTCGAACGAGTAGTAGCGCTCGCCCTGCGGTCCCTGCGGCAGCTCGACCGAGTCGAGGTACGGCTGCGCGAACGGCGTCCGGTACTCGTGGTCGCCGACGCCCGTCCACATCGTCGCGGACCGCATCAGGTCCTTCCACACGCCGAAGAACGTCGTGTCCCACTCGCCGGCCGCACCGTCGGGGTACGAGTTGTCACCCATGGTGAGCACCGCCTCGACGCCGCGGAGCTCCATGCGCGCGACGTTCGCGCGCGCGTTCGGGCCGGCCGAGCCGGTGTCCGCGGTCGCCCCGATCACCGCGTGGCGCGCGGCCTCGGTGCCGGGCACGGCGGGCGTCCGCACGGAGCCGTCGCCGGCGGGCGCGCCGTCCAGCGTCACGTGGAACGGGATGGTCGCCGCGGCCGGGAGGCCGGAGAGGCGCAGCAGGTGGTGCGTGCCGTCGCTCTTCGCCTGGGCGGTGCCGCCGCCGGGGAGGTCCGCGACCGCCTCGACGTGCGCCGCCGCGTCGGTCGAGACGACCACGATCGTGGACGTGGGCGTGGTCTGCTGCAGGAAGGGCCCGCGCACGATGCTCGTGGCGAGCGCGAGCTGCGGGAGCGCGAGGGCCGCGGCGAGCGCGGGGAGGCGCGAGGTGAGGCGCACGGACGTCTCCTTCCACGTCCGCATGCGCGGACGCCGGGGCGGGCACGACGGGTTCTTGGTGACCCCGGTTGAACAGCCGGGCGCGCGCGCCACATTCCGTCCGGAGGCCGCCCGGAGGTGCGGACGGGTGCGCGGTTGTGGGTGCGCGCCGCGCGCGGGATCGCCCCGCGAGCTTCACCTCCAGAGCGATCGGCTCCTGCGAGCGCGTCGAGGTGGCGCCACGCGCCTCTCTACCGGGGGCGGTCGTGCTCGTCGCGCCAGGTCCCGCCCACCTGGCCGGTGCGCCGCTCCTCCGCGACGGGGGCGCTCGGCCCGTAGGGGTGGCCGCCGAACCCGTGGCGCATCATCGCGACGGCGCGCGCCCAGCGCTTCTCGCCGTCGCGCGAGGCGAAGAGCTGCAGGACGGCCTGGGCGATGACCGGGATCGGCGCCTCGAGCCGCAGCGCGTCGGCGACGAGCCAGGAGACCTCGCCCGTGTCCTCCACGTACGGCGGCACGGCGTCGAGCCCGCCCTCCGACTCGTACCCGGCGTGCATGAGGTCCATGAGCCAGCCGCGGATGACCGAGCCGTGCCGCCACGCGGAGAGGACGGCGGCGACGTCCAGCCGGTCGTGGTAGCGCTCGAGGAGGTCGACGCCCTCGCCGATCGCCTGCAGCATCCCGAACTCGATGCCGTTGTGGACGAGCTTCACGAAGTGGCCGGCGCCGGGCGGGCCCGCGTGGACGTAGCCGTCCTCGACCGCGAGCGCGCGGAGCAGCGGCTCGACGCGCGCGACCGCCGCGGCCTCACCCCCCGCCATGAAGCAGGCGCCGCGCCGCGCGCCCTCGACCCCGCCGCTCGTGCCGAGATCGACGAGCTCGATCCCCTGGCCCGCGAGCCGGTCGTGGCGACGGATGGAGTCGCCCCAGTACGAGTTTCCGCCGTCCACCACGACGTCCCCCCGGGCGAGGAGCGGCGCGAGCGCGTCGAGGAGCGCGTCCACGGGGGGCCCTGCCGGGACGTACAGGAACACCGCGCGCGGCGGCGCGAGCGCGGCGACGAGCGCGTCGAGCGTTCGTGCCTCCTCCACGCCCGCCGCGAGGAGCTCCGCGCGCAGCCCGTGCGCGTCGAGGCCCACGACCCGGAGCCCGACCTCGCGCGCCTGGAGCGCGAGCCCTCCGCCCATCCTCCCGAGCCCCACCACGCCCAGCTCACCCGCCGCGTAAGCCATCCGGGACCTCCCTCGGCGCGCCGGCCGCACGGGTCCGCGCGCTGGACAAATCGCTCACGTCGCTCCGGGCCACCGTCCCATCGTTGTCCGTCGCTCCCCGGCCGGACACGTCCTTCGCGTGGTCCGCCGCCGCCCCGCGGCTCGCGTTGACTGCGGGCGGCCGCCTGCCTAGAGACCCTCGCACGGCGTGCACGACGTTCGCCCGGTCCGGTGCCGCCCCAGAGGAGCGCCCGATGCCCTACGAACCCGCGGAGATCCTCGAGCGCTACGAGAGCGGCGCCGCCGCCCATCCGAACGGGAAGGCGCTCGCGCCGGACGCGCAGGCCGCCTTCCGCGCGCTGCAGCGCTCGGACGCGGGTCTCCTCGGCTCGGCGCGGACCCGCGACTCCGCGCGGCGCGAGTGGATCGTCGACGCGCACCGGGAGCGCCGCCGCGGCCGGTTCCTCGTGCTCCGCCCGGTCCACGGCGACCTCGAGCCGTTCCGCGCCACGGCGGACGGCTACCGCCCCGACACGCACCTCGCCGTCTCCGCCGAGGACTGGACCCTCCTCGCCCTCTTCGCCGCCGGGCACGCGGGCGACGCCGGCCGCCCAGACGAGGAGCTCTCCGCCGCGGTCTTCCGCGTGGTGGACCGGATGGTGCGCGAGGCCCAGCACCGGCTGCTCATGGGCGCCGCCGAGGACGAGGAGGACTGATGCCGCTCACCCCCGCCACGCCGATCGCCCGGCACCTCACCGACGACCACGCCCGGCTCGACGCGCTGCTCGACCGCGCCGTCCGCTCGGCGGGCGCGCTGGAGCGGACCGCGTTCGACGCCTTCCGCGCCGGGCTGCTCCGCCACATCGCGCTCGAGGAGAAGATCCTGCTGCCCGCGGCCCGGCGGGCGCGCGGCGGCGAGCCGCTCCCCGCCGCGCGCCAGCTCCGCATCGAGCACGGCGCGCTCGCCTCGCTGCTCGTCCCGACCCCGACCGCGGAGCTCGTGACGGAGCTGCGGTCCATCCTCGTGCCGCACGACGCGCGCGAGGAGGAGCCGGGCGGCGTGTACGACCAGTGCGACGCGCTGCTCGCGGCCGAGGCGGAGGAGCTCGTCCAGCGCATGCGGGCCTACCCGCCGGTGCGGGTCGCCCCCTACGCCGACGGGCCGCGCGTCCTGCGCACCGCCGAGGCCGCGCTCCGGCAATCCGCCCTGAGCCACGGGGGAAGGTGATCGGGGCGGCGCTCCGGCCTCGAACCCCGACCGGCGTCGTTCAGCGCCCCGCTCACCCCGCCCCGAGCAGGCCGCTCGGCGCGCCGGCCAGCTCCACCACGAGATCGCGGAAGGCGCTGACCTTCCGCGGGACGTGCTTCGCCGCGGGCGTCACCACGTGGAGCGCGCCGGCGAGGCGCTCGTGGCGCGGGAGGATCCGCACGAGCCGGCCGGCCACCACGTCGGGCTCGGCCACGAAGGAGGGGAGGAGGCCGATCCCCGCGCCGGCGCGGACGGCGTCGCGCGCGAAGAGGAGATCGTCGCAGACGATCCGCGCCCGGCCGCTCGCGTCCGCGGGCTCGCGCGCGCCCCCGATGCGCAGCTTCTCCGCCCCGCCGCGGAACACGACGCGGTCGTGCGCCGCGAGCTCGGCCTCCGCGCGCGGCGAGCCGCGGCGGGCGACGTACAGCGGCGACGCGAAGAGCCGCAGCACGATCGGCGCCACCTTGCGGACGACGAGCGTGGAGTCCTGGAGCCTGGCGCCGACCCGCAGCGCGACGTCGAAGCGCTCGGCGACGAGGTCCACCACGCGTCCGGTGAGGTGCAGGTCCACCGACACCGACGGGTAGCGCGCCGTGTAGCGGGTCACGACCTCCGCGAGGAAGAGGACCCCGAGGTCGACGGGCGCCGTCACGCGGAGGAGGCCCCTCGGCTCCTCCTCCTGGGCCGGCACCTCGCCGAGGGCGGCCTGGACCGAGCGCAAGAGCGGCGCCGCCCGGTCGTAGAGCGCGGTGCCCGCCGTCGTGAGCGCCACCTGGCGGGTGGTGCGGAGCAGGAGCTGCGCCCCGAGCTCCCCCTCGAGCCGCGCGACGCCGCGGCTCACGGACGACTTGGGCAGCCCGAGCTCCTTCGCGGCGGCGGAGAAGCTGCGGCTCCGCGCCACGGCCTCGAAGACGGTGAGGAGGTTGAGATCCATCGTTCCCTCCATGGAACAGACATGTGCCAGCGTCCAGATTGCGCCGGACGAGGAACGATAGCAAGACTGCGGACACGAAGGGCGCGGCAGGCGCGCCCCACGAAAGGACGGAACCGAAAATGGCAGCCACCCCCTGGGACATCGACGTCGGACACTCCGCGGTGCACTTCTCCGTGCGCCACATGGTCATCTCCAAGGTGCACGGCCGGTTCGGCCGCTGGACGGGCACCGTGCAGCTCGACCCGCAGGACCTCGCCCGCTCCTCGGTCGAGGTCACGATCGACCCCGCCTCGATCGACACCGGCGTCGCGGACCGCGACGCGCACCTCCGCTCGCCGGACTTCCTCGACGTCGCAGCGCACCCGGAGATCAGCTTCCGCTCGAGGCGCGTCGAGCAGGCGGGCGGCGCGCTCCGGATCGTGGGCGACCTCTCGCTCCACGGCGTCGTGCGCGAGGTGACGCTCGAGGCCGAGTTCGCGGGCACCGGCAAGGACCCGTGGGGCAACGAGCGCGCGGGCTTCTCGGCGAAGGCGTCGCTCGACCGGCGAGACTACGGGCTCGTCTGGAACGCGGCGCTCGAGACCGGCGGCGTGCTCGTGGGCGAGAAGGTGGAGATCGCGATCGAGCTCGAGGCGGTGCGGAAGACGGCCGGGGCGACGGTCGCGGCGTAGGGGAGCCCGGGCAGGCTCCGGATCGTGCCGCAGCGCTTCATCGTGCGGCGGAGGTGGGGTAGAACCCCGGTCGTTCGACCGGGCCCCGCCTCCCCGCGCGGCTCGCACGAGGAGCCGACTGATGAAGACGCCCGCCCAGGACGCCGACTGCCGCGCTCGCGCCGCCGCGCTTCCCGACAACATCGCCGACTGCGTGACCCTGCACGCGCGCCGGGCCCCCGGCGCGATCGCCCTCGTCGAGCACAACACCGGCGAGACGGTCACGTGGAAGGCGCTCGACACCGCGGTGGACGCGTTCGCGGCGAAGCTCCTCGCGAGCGGCTTTCGCAAGGGCGACGTCCTCGCGACGAGCCTGCCGCTCCTCAAGGAGCACGTCTTCCTCGTCCTCGCCTGCTACCGCATCGGCGTGGTCGCCGCTCCGCTCGACCTGCGCCTCCGCGCGGGCGAGCTGCGCGCCTGCCTCGAGAAGCTCCAGCCGAAGGGTTACTTCTTCGCCGGCGCGCCGGCGCTCCTGCCCGTGCTCCGCGAGGTGGTCGGCGGCTGCGCGAGCGTGCGCCACTGGGTGCAGTTCCAGAAGGAGCCGGACGGGATCCTGCCCGGCGCGACCTGGGTGAAGGACTTCACGAAAGGGATCAAGGCGGGCTACGTCCGCGCGCGGCTCCTCGGCACGGTGCGGCGCGCGCGCCGGAAGGTCGGCCGGCGCGACGGCTGCCTCGTCATCTTCACGACGGGCTCGACGGGCTCCCCGAAGCCCGCGCTCCTGTGCCACGAGAGCATCCTCGTGCAGAACGTCGGGCTCGCGGTCGGCTTCGGCCTGAAGGAGGGCGACCGGCTCCTCGTGAACCTGCCGCCGTCGCACGTCGGCTGCACGACCGAGCTGCTCGGCACGGGGATCTACGCCGGGCTCACCTCGGTGCTCCTGCACGTCTTCGACGCCGAGAAGAGCCTCGAGGCGATCGCCCAGCACCGCGTCACCGTGGTCGGGCAGATCCCGGCACTCTTCAACCTCGAGTGGAACCACCGGCGCTACCGCGAGGTCGACCTCTCGAGCCTGCGCGCCGCCATCTACGGCGGGCAGGGCGTGCCGCGCGCGTTCCTCGACCGGCTCCGCGAGATGGCGGCCGAGATCGGGACCGGGCTCGGGCTCACCGAGACCTCCGGGTTCTGCACGTACACCGCGCTCGGGGCGACCGCCGACGACCTCGCGGAGGGCATCGGGTTCGACTCGCCGCTCTGCCCGCTCACCATCCGCGGCCCCATGAGCGCCGAGGGCGCTGCCGGGCCGGAGCTCCCGCCCGGCGAGATCGGCGAGATCTGCTTCTCCGGCCCGCAGGTGTTCCTCGGCTACCTGAACGATCCGGAGGCGAGCGCGAAGGCCGTCTCGCGAGACGGGGTCTGCTACACGGGAGACCTCGGCGCGTACACGGAGAAGGGGCTCCGGCTCGCCGGGCGCGCCAAGCTGACCATCAAGCCGAAGGGGTTCCAGGTGTTCCCCGGCGACGTGGAGAACCACGTCGTCGGCGCGCTCGGAGGCAGGGCGAGCGCGGCCGCGTGCGTCGGCGTCGAGCACGCCGTCTGGGTGGAGGCCGTCGTGATGTTCGTCGAGCGCGCCGCCGGCGAGGACGTGACGCCCGAGGAGGTCAGCCAGGCCTGCGCGGGCATCGCTTCCTACGCGCGGCCGAGCCACGTCGAGGTGGTGGAGGCGGGGACGCTCCCCCTGAACCGCGTCGCGAAGACCGACTACCTCGCGCTGCGCGAACGGGCGCAGGAGATCGTCGAGGGCCTGCGCAGGCAGGGCAAGTGGGACAAGCGAGCTTCCGCGTGACGGGGCCGGTGCCCGCGCGCGGTGAGCCCACCCCGCCACGGGCCCGCCGGGGGTGGTTCACGGCGGGATGAGGCGGACCGTAGCGTCAGCGGATGGTCCGCATCATCGACAAGCGGCTGAGGCTCGCGTACCCGCTCGGGCATCACCTGCACTGCCTCATCGCGCAGATCCCGAACCACCTCCGCCGGACGCAGGAGGGGTGGCGGATCGCCGATCCCGAGGGGCAGTGGCGGACCATCCGCTCCGTCCTCGACCTCGTGGACGAGGGCCCGGGGAATCTCAAGAAGCTCCACTTCCTCATGCTCCCCGAGAGCTGCGTTCCGATCGAGCGCCTGGACGCCCTGCTCGATCTCGTCGCGGCGCGCTTCCGCCCGAGCACCGTCACGATGTTCGGCCTCGAGCACGTGCGGCTCAGGACCTACCGCGGGCTGCTCGAGCGCTTCAAGGCCGACAACGCGGAGGCGATCCCGCTCGTCGATCGCGACATCGACTCCGGCGACGTGCTCGGCGTGCCGGTGAACGTCGGGTGCGTGGCCGTGAAGGACGCGGAGGGTCGGCTGCGGGTGTTCCTTGAGGCGAAGACCCACCCGTTCCGCGCCGAGGAGTTCCTCGACAAGTACGAGGACCAGTACCGCGGCCGGCACTTCTACCTGTTCCGGAACGAGGCGACGCCCTTCAACTTCATGGTCCTCGTCTGCCTCGACTACGTGTACCGCAACCTGTACGAGTCCAACATTCGCGCGATCATCGACCACGCGAACCAGCTCTTCTTCCGGTCGCGCCAGACGCTCGACGCGCTCTTCGTCGTGCAGAGCAACCCCAAGCCCGAGCACCGCGTCTACCGCGACGTCCTCTCCGGCTTCTACGGCGAGTACCTCGAGGACACCCCCGGCGTGCGCGACACCGTGACCGTGTTCGGCAACTGCTCCGCCGAGAGCGTCATGGGCGAGCGCGATCCGGGCGCCACCCACGGCGTGTCGTCCGTCGTCCTCGGTCCGCACCACCGGCTCGCGCCGGTGCGCAACGAGGAGTTCTCGGTGGACGACTTCGGCGGGGCGCCGGTCTGCCGCCTGCGCTTCGGCACCCCGACGCGGCTCTACTACCTGAACCTGCCGCAGCACCACGAGATCGATCCGCGCTCCTCGCGCATCTCGCTCAAGGTCCACGCCATCTTCCGGCCCGGTTCGGACGGAGAGTGGATCGTGGCGAGGCCCGGGGAGGACGCAGAGCCGGAGGCGCACGCCCGCGGCGAGGCGCCGAGGGGCGCTCCGCTCGCGGTCGAGCACCGGTAGCCGCGCCGGGCCGCCGCCGTCGCGGCGGCCGCGCCTCGCGCGGTGCGGCCGGCCGCTCCCCGCCCTCGCGGGCAACGGCCGGCCCCGGGCGTCCCCGCTCGGCCGGATCGCGGCGCGGGCTGAGCGGGTCGCGCTCGAGGTCCCCCTCGCCCTCGATGCGCGCCTCCTCGCGGCGAACGTCGCCCGAGACGCGCTGCTCCTGGACCCGCGAGGTCTTCGACACCCGGACCTCCTCGCGGACGCGCGGGCGCTTCACCACCTCGACCTCCTCGTCGCGCACCGGGACGGAGATCGTCTTCTCCTCGAACGCGCCCGTCGCGGTGTGCTCGGTCCCCGAGGCCGGAATGCGCTCCACCCGGACCTCCTCGTGCATCACCGGCACGTCGAGCTGCTTGTGCTCGGTGACGACCTCCTTCGTCACGCGGACCTCACCCCTGTCCCGCACGTGCTTGCGCGCCTCGAGCTCCTCCTCGGAGAGCTGCATGCGCCCCTCCTCGCGCGTGCCCGCCTCCGGCGAGCGCAGCTCCGAGGTCCTCGCGGCGCCGCCCGTCAGCGCCCCCTCGACCTTCAGGTCCTCCTTCGTGCACGACAGCCAGAGCTCGTCGTCGCGGACGTCGCTCAGGAGATGCATCGGCACCTCGTAATCGCGGGGGAAGAAGAAGCCCTTCTCGATCACGATCCCGGTCGACGAGACGCTCACGATCTTCCCGAGATCCTCTCCGTCACGCGCGCGAACCTTCATCCCTTCCCGTACCGCCTGCTTCTCGAACATGCGGATCCCCTTCCTTGGATGTGCGGTGTCCCCATTGAGTTGGGGTGCGCGCGGCCGCGCGGCAAGAGGGCGGCGGGCGAGCGCCACGGGCACGCGCCCTCGCCGGCGGACCCTCGCGCCGCCACACGCGCGGGGACCCGGCGCGCGCTCAGTCTCGCCGGAGCTCCGCACGGGCGTGGGGCTCCCTCGCCGTACGGCTGCCTTCGCGGAGCCTTCAGGGCATCATCGCGCCGTCGACGCCGAAGCCGGCGCCCTTCGCGACGTGCGGCCGGGAGATGACGCGCGCGTCGAGGAGCGCGCGCTCCACGTACGCGGCGAGCGCGGCGTGTCCGGCGTCGTTGAGGTGGATCGTGTCCGCCGCGAAGCGCGGCAGCGCGTCCGGCGCGAACGCCTCGTCGCCGCGCACCACGACGGCGCCGACGGCGCGCGCCTCGTCCGCGAGCGCGGCGTCGTACGGGGCGCGCCGTGCGCGGTCGAGCCGCCGCCCGGGCTGCGGCGTGCAGACGACGAGCACCGCCCGCGGGAACGCGGCGCGGAGACCGCGCAGCACGGACGCGGCGGCATGCCGGAACGTCCCCGGCGCATCGGCCTCGCCGAGCGGCACCCCCGCGATCGCGTCGTTCGCGCCGTACATCACGACCACCACGCCGGGGCGGAGGCCGCTCCCCGCGAGCGCCCGCCAGCGGAGCTCTCCCGACGGCGCGGGACGGCCGGTCACGTCGGTGAGCGTCGAGCCGGGGAGCCCCTCGTTCACCTCGCTCCACCCGGCGTGGCGCGCGAGGAGCGTGGTCCAGCGCCGCTCGGGGCGGGACGCGCCGGTGCCCGCGGTCGTGCTCGAGCCGAAGAAGATCACCTGAGGCGCGTCCGTGGCCGCCGCGTCTCGCGGAGGCGCGGCGTGGCCCGCCATGCACGCGGCGAGGAGCGCCGCCGCGGCGGTCACTCCCCGCGCCCACCTGCCGGCGATCGTCCTCGCTCCGCTCATGTGACGCCCACGGTCCGGCGGATGCCGCCCGAGCGCGAGGAAGCGGGAAGGTCGCCGGACGGTGGAACGATGCTAGCGGGATGCGAGCGAGGGCGCGAGGGGGGGCCCCGGCCCGTGTTCGTGGGACGGGCGCCACGGGTGAGGGGCGCGCGACGCCCCGAAGCGGTGCCGCCTCAGCTCCGGCGCCGGACCTCGAGCACCGTGAACTCGCGCACGCCCGCGGGGAGATCCACCTCCACTGTGTCTCCGGCCTCGTGACCGAGGAGGGCTTGCGCCACCGGTGAGCTGACGCTGACGAGGCCGCGCCGCGCGTCGGCCTCGTCCGGTCCGACGATGCGCCAGGAGTGAGTGCGCCCTTCCTCGTCCTCCACGAGCACCCAGGTCCCGAACCCGACCCGGCCCTCGGGCGCGCTCTCGGGACCGAGCACCGTCAGGGCCGCGAGCGTCCCTTCGACGAGCGCGGCCCGCCTGTCGAGCTCGGCATGCCGCGCGGCGCGCGCGTGCTCCGGCAGCGCCGCCGCGTCCGCCCGGGCCTCGCGCAGCCGCTCGAGCTCCTGGCGCAGCGCCGCCTGCCCCTCCGGCGTGACGTACCTCACCTCGCCGGGGGCGACCCGGGGCGGCGCCCGCACGACGGGGCCGAGGTCGGGCGTCTCCTCGCTCGTGAACGCCTTGGACACGAGTCAATCCTAGGTCCTCCCGGGCGCGCCGGCGCGCGAGGACGGCCCTCGGGGCGCGTCGCCGCAGCCCCAAGGACGGCCCGCGGCGGCGCCGCGGCCCGGCTACTTCGCCCGCATGCGCGCCATGGTGGTCCCGAAGTTCGGCGGTCCCGACGTCCTCGAGCTCCGCGACGTCCCGAGGCCCACGCCCGGCCCCGGCGAGCTCCTCGTCCGCGTCATCGCCTCGGGCACGAACCCGGTCGACGCGAAGATCCGGCACTCCGGGACCTGGGCGCAGCTCGAGGTCCCCGCCGTGATCGGCTACGACGCGTCGGGCGTGGTCGAGGCGGTCGGCCCGGGTGTCACGCGCTTCCGCGAGGGCGACGAGGTGTTCTACACCCCGGAGATCTTCGGCAACCCGCACGGTACGTACGCCGAGTACGCCGTCGTGCAGGCGGCGATCGCCGCGCGGAAGCCGGCGCGGCTCACGCACGCCGAGGCGGCGGCGATCCCGCTCGCGGGCGGGACCGCGTACGAGGCGCTCGTGCGGCGCCTCGCGGTGCAGGTCGGCGAGACCGTGCTCATCCACGGCGGCGCGGGCGGCGTAGGCTCGTTCGCGGTCCAGATCGCCAAGGCGGCCGGGGCGCGCGTCATCGCGACCGCCGGCCCGGACAACCAGGAGACGCTGCGCGCGCTCGGCGCGGACGTCTGCGTGGACTACCGCGGCGAGAGCGTCGTGAAGGCCGCGCTCCGCGAGACGGGGGGGCAGGGGGTGGACGCGGTGCTCACCACCGTGGGAGGCGCCACGGTGCCCGGGTCGACCGAGGCGACGCGCCCGTTCGGCCGGATCGCCACGATCCTCGGCTGCGACGGCGACCTCACCTCGCTCTATCTCAAGAACCAGACGCTCCACGGCGTGTTCCTCACGCGCGAGGGGCGGCGGCTCGAGGAGCTCGCGCGTCTCGTGGAGCAGGGGAAGCTCCGGCCGCTCGTGGACGCGGTGCTCCCGCTCGAGGCGGCGGCCGAGGCCCACCGCCGGCTCGAGTCCGGGCACGGGCGCGGCAAGCTCGTCCTCGCCATCGGACGGTGACGCGGCGTGGCGGCGGCGCCGGGCCCGGTTATCGGTTCTGGGATGACGTCGTCCGCTTCCAGCCCACGCTGTTCGACTCGGCCGCGCCGTCGTTCGACCGCTCGTTCGGCGGCGTGCGCCGCATCGAGCTCGACGCGGAGTCCTGGATCGACGTCGCGCCGGGGTGGGTCTCCGGCTCGGACGCGCTGTTCGAGGAGCTCCTCCGCACGCGCCGCTGGGGCCGGCGCAAGCGCAGGCTGTACGACCGCGAGGTGGAGGAGCCCCGGCTCACGGCGCCATGGAGCGCCGCGTCCGGAGTGCCGCTCGAGCCGGCGATCGTGGACGAGATGCGACGGGCGCTCTCGCGCCGGTACGGCGTCGAGCTCGACTCCGCCGGGTTCAACCTCTACCGCGACGGCGCGGATGGGGTGGCCTGGCACGGCGACCGGATCGAGAAGCGCGTCGCGGAGCCGATCGTCGCGCTGGTGTCGCTCGGGGAGCCGCGCCGGTTCCTCCTGCGCCGGAAGGGCGCCGGACGGCCCCTGGCGTTCGCGCTCGGCCGCGGCGACCTGCTCGTCACCGGCGGCCGGACGCAGCGGACGTGGCAGCACTCCGTCCCCAAGGTCGCGCGGGCGGGGCCGCGGATCAGCATCGCCTTCCGCCACGGCCTCGATCCGCGCGGCTACGGGGTCGAGGTGGAGGACGGCGAGGGCGAGGCGCCGGACCGGGAGCCCGGCGGACCCCCTCGCTGACGCATCACCTCCGACCGGGGGCGCCGGCGGCGCGCGCACGCGCGCACGCCCGTTCGGCGGGGCCCCCCGGGAACGCGCGGTTCTCCTTCACGCTCCTGCGCGAGGGGCGCACATTCTAGCGGCCCCTCCCGTGGCGAGGGGCCCCCCGCGAAGGAGCGCCCGATGGACGTCCTCACGCTCTCGCGCGTGCAGTTCGCGCTGACGATCATGTTTCACTATCTGTTCCCGCCGCTCACCATCGGGCTCGCGGCGGTGATCGCGGTGCTGCTCTGGAAGTACCTGCGGACCAAGGATCCCGTCTATCACTCGGCCGCCCACTTCTGGACCGGGCTCTTCGCGGCGAACTTCGCCATCGGCGTCGCGACCGGCGTCGTCATGGAGTTCCAGTTCGGCACGAACTGGTCGCGCTACTCGGTCTTCGTGGGCGACATCTTCGGCTCGGCGCTCGCGGCGGAGGGCATCTTCGCGTTCTTCCTGGAGTCGGGCTTCCTCGCCGTGCTGGTCTTCGGCTGGGACCGGGTGTCGCCGCGGATGCACTTCGTGTCGGCGGTGCTGGTCGCGCTCGGCTCGGTCTTCTCGGCGGTCTGGATCATCGTCGCGAACAGCTGGCAGCAGACGCCCGCCGGGTTCCGGGTCGTCGGCGAGGGCGCGGCGCGCCGCGCCGAGATCACCGGGTTCTGGGACGCGGTCCTGAACCCGTCGACGATAGGCCGGCTCCTGCACACCCTCAACGGCGCCTACGTGCTCGGCGCGTTCTTCGTGCTCAGCATCTCGGCCTTCTACCTCCTGCGCGGGAGGCACGAGGAGTTCGCGCGGCGGAGCTTCTCGGTCGCCCTCTCGTTCGGGGCGATCTTCTCCGTGCTCCTCCTCGTCACGGGCGACCAGAGCGCGCGCATCGTCGCCGAGCACCAGCCGCCGAAGCTCGCCGCCATGGAGGGGCACTTCGAGGACGGCCCGGCGGACCTCCACGTGTTCGGCGTGCCGAGGCCCGAGGAGGGCCGGGTCGCGCTCGGCGTAGCCATCCCCGGCGGTCTCTCGCTGCTCGTGCACCGCGACCCCCACGCCTCCATCCCGGGGCTCGCGTCGGTGCCGCCCGACGCGCGCCCGCCGGTCGCCGTGCCGTTCTACGCCTTCCACCTGATGGTCGCGCTCGGCACGGCGTTCATCGCGCTCACGCTCCTCGGCCTGTGGCTCCGCCGGAGGGGGACGCTCTTCCGCACGCGCTGGCTCCTGTGGATCTTCGTCTTCGCGGTGCTCGGGACGTACGCCTCGAACCAGCTCGGCTGGATCGTCGCGGAGGTGGGGCGGCAGCCCTGGACGGTGTGGAACCTGCTCCGCACCGAGCACTCGTTCTCGCTGTCCGTGACGGACGGCCAGGTGCTCCAGTCCCTCGTGCTGTTCGGGCTCGTCTACGCGGGCCTGTTCCTCGTCTGGGTCTACGTCATGAACGCGAAGATCCAGGCCGGGCCGCCGCCGGCGGTCCCGCCCCATGGTCCGACCAGGGGCAAGGAGCTCGTGGACGTCGCGGCCACCTACGAGGAGCCGGGGCGCTCCCACCTCGCAGGCGAGGGGAGGCGGTGATGGACCTGCAGGTGCTCTGGTTCGTCCTCCTCGGCGTGCTGCTCGCGGGCTACGCGGTGCTCGACGGGTTCGACCTCGGCGTCGGCACGCTCTACCTCCTCGCGCGGCGAGACGAGCAGCGCCGCGTGATGCTGAACGCGATCGGGCCGGTCTGGGACGGGAACGAGGTCTGGCTCGTCACGTTCGGCGGCGCGCTCTTCGCCGCGTTCCCGCGGGCGTACGCGACGGCGTTCAGCGCGCTCTACACGCCGCTCATGCTGCTCATCCTCGCGCTCATCTTCCGGGCCGTGGCGATCGAGTTCCGCAGCCGCCGCCCGTCGCGGGCCTGGCGCAACACCTGGGACGTCGCCTTCTTCGCCGCGAGCGCGCTCTCGCCCATCCTGTTCGGCGCCGCGGTCGGTAACGTCATGATGGGGCTGCCGGTGCGCGCCGACGGCGAGGCGCAGGTGGCGCTCTCCGGGCTCCTCTCGCCGTACGCGCTCCTCGTCGGCGTCTTCGCGCTCTCGCTCTTCGCGCTGCACGGGGCGGTGTGGCTCCTCATCAAGACCGAGGGGGAGCTACACGAGGAGGTGCGCCGCTGGGCCTGGAGCGCCGCCGGCGTGTTCTCGGTGCTCTACCTGCTCACGACGATCTTCACGCTCGTGGCCATCCCGCGCGCGACGGCGAACTTCGCCCACCTGCCGTGGGCGTGGGGCATCGTCGTCCTGAACGTCCTCGCGGCGGGGAACGTCCCGCGCGCCGTGTTCCTGCGCCGCTACTTCCAGGCGTTCGCCTCCTCCGCCCTGACGGTCGCCGGGCTCGTGGTGCTGTTCGGGCTCGCCCAGTGGCCGAACCTCGTCACCTCGAGCCTCGATCCCGCCCTGTCGATCACGATCCGAAACGGCTCCTCCACCGCCCCGACCTTGCGCAACATGGCGATCATCGCCGCCATGGGGATGCCGTTCGTGCTCGGCTACACCGGCCTCATCTACTGGGTGTTCCGCGGGAAGATCCGCGAGGGGGAGCACCGCGGCGGGCACGGGTACTGATCCGTCCGGACGCGCCTCTAGCGGAACCGTGCCGCGGCCGCGGAGAGCCCCTCCCGCTCGCACCAGCCGGCGAAGCGCCTTGGCAGGGCCTCGTCGCTGCCGGTCTGCACCGCCTGCGCGACGAGGTGCTCGGCCTGGGCGAGGTCCCCGGAGAGGCAGTGCAGGAACGCGAGCCGGACCGTCTCGCGCTCCGAGGCCGGCTCACCGAGGCCCGCCTCCGCGAGCGCCGAGACCTCGTCCCAGCGCTGCGCCCGTCCGGCCGCGAGGGCGCGCCACCAGCGGAGCTCGGCCGCGAGCGCGGGCGGCGGGCTCGCCCCGGCGTCCCGCTCGAGGCGGGCGGCGTCGGCCGGGGAGGGCGACCAGAGGGGATCCTGGGCGAGGAGCGCGGCGAGGGGCGGGAGGTCGTGCACGGCGCGAGGTTAACGCGCTCGCGAGCGCGCCGCTCCCGTGGCGCAGCGCGCAACGCTTTCGCTTGACGCGACCGCGTCGCTTCCTGGATTTCTTCGCTCCGTCTCGCGTGGGGTCGGAAGGCCGCAAAGTGGCTCCGGGTCCGGCGCGAGTTCATAAAATGCCCCAGCCTTCCGAACCGCGCCCACCGGAGACCCCCGTGCAAGACATCGAAAAGCGCAACCTCATCGCCCAGTGGGCCTTCGACACCCGGCCGGTGCTCCTGCGCTTCCACCTCTGGCTGGAGGACGTCGAGGTCGAGCGCTACCAGGCCGATCCGGTGTCGGCCCACAGCTTCACGCCCCGCGGGATCGCCCGCTGCCTCGCCATGACCTCGGCGGCGACCGCGCTCGGCACGAAGCTCTTCGGCGACTACGGCGCCGGCGCGGGCAAGGACAAGGCGGCCTACAACCAGGTGAAGAAGAACGCCGACGCCATCAGCGCCTACGTGATGAGCGAGGGGCTCTGGAGCACCACGCGCACGCTCCCCGAGAACCACGCCATCATGGTCTCGCTCGGCGAGGGGCTCATGCCCAAGGCCGGCGAGACGCCGGAGATGGGCGCGAACCCGCTGCTCGGCTTCGGCCGCGTCTACGCCCGGCCCGAGGTGGCGCGCATCGTGGACCGCCGCGTCCGCCGCCTGCTCAACGAGCCGGGCCACACCTTCGAGCAGTTCTACGGCTGGCTCCGGGACCGCGGCATCACGGTGTGGGGCGCCGCGGTGGACACGCTCGAGAACACCTCTCGCTTCGCCGAGGGGAAGCCCTCCGGCCCGATGGCGGTGTTCCACCTGTTCGACTCGCCGCTCACCGTGTCGCGCCCGTACGAGTCGTACATGGGCTGCCTCACGCTGCCGCGGAGGGTCGCCGCCGCGGCGGAGCGCGACTCGGTCCTGCTCGACTACCGCACGCCCCGCAAGCAGGTGATGGAGGCCATCGAGGCCACCTACCCCGGCATCCGGCGGGAGAACGTCCACGTCTGGACGCTGCGCGGGAAGAGCCGCGTCGGGCGGCTCGGGAAGCTCTGGGAGGAGTGGAAGGCGCTCGGCGCGCACCTCGTGGAGGACGGGTGGAAGGCGCCGTCCGGCCTCGAGGTCTTCACCGACTCCGGCACCTACGCGCCGACCTTCCTCGTGGGGAGCTGGGCGGACGGCGCGGGCGCGACGCACGTCTTCCTCTGCGACGGCTACGCCGCCACCGCCGAGGCCATGCAGGCCGCGAGCCTCTCGTCCGTGCTCGACGTGGACACGACCATGGCCACGTTCTCGCCGGCGTTCACGCTGCCCTGCGACGCCGAGGGCAAGCTCATGCAGCTCGACCCGCGGGCCGCCGACTTCGCGCGCCGGCTCGGCGAGCTGTTCGGCGGGAGGGTGCTCGAGGCGGGGGAGGTGAAGTCCTACGCCGAGGCCATCGAGGAGGCGGAGGCCGCCGCGATGCCGCTCAAGCAGCGCGTCATCCGGGCCGACGACTTCCTGCCCGAGAAGAAGTGGGGCGTGCTCGCGAGCCTCGGCTACATGTGCGACGACCCGTACTCCGGCGCGCCCGGCGTCACCCAGGTGCGCGAGGGCGTCTACAAGGTGACGACCCGGCTCGCCACCCGGCAGGCCTCCGCGAAGATGACCTTCACCTTCCGGCTCATGGAGTCGTTCGACGAGACGCGGCTCATCTTCAGCCCGCTCCTCTCGCGCTTCCTCTCCGGCGTGGATCCCGCGAGCCGCGCGGTGAAGATCTCCGACTCCGGCCGCATCCGGAACGAGCTGCAGACGATGCTCTCCCAGGCGCTCGAGCACGACGGCGAGAGGATCCGCGTGCACCTCGACCGGGTGGACGAGCGGGTCATGCCGCGGGAGAAGCAGGCCGCCATCCGCCGGGTGCTGGAGTGGTACAAGACGAACCACCCGGTGTGGTTCTCCTGGCTCGAGCTCGGCTGAGCGGCTCGCCCGCGCGCTCCACGGGGTCCGGCCGCGCGAGGGCGCGCCGGACCTCGCCGTCCGAGGGAGGCAACCCACCTCGCGCCTCCCCGCGCGCCGCAGCGCGGCCATGATCGCGCCGTCCGCCGCGCGGAGGCAGCGATGGAGCTCTCGTCCGTCCGAATCGAGAAGCCCGACGACGTGAACGTGATCGTCGGCCAGGCGCACTTCATCAAGACGGTGGAGGACCTCCACGAGGTGCTCGCCGGCTCCTCGCCCCACCTCGAGTTCGGGCTCGCGTTCTGCGAGTCGTCGGGGCCGCGCCTCGTGCGCCGCTCGGGGAACGACCCGGGGCTCGTCGATCTCGCCGTGAAGAACGCCGAGGCGATCGGCGCCGGCCACTCCTTCGTGGTGTTCCTGCGGAAGGGCTTCCCCGTGAACGTCCTGAACGCGCTCAAGCTCGTGCCGGAGGTGTGCACGATCTTCTGTGCGACGGCGAACCCGGTCGAGATCTTGATCGCAGGCACCGACGCCGGGCGAGGGATCCTCGGCGTGGTGGACGGCGGCGCGCCGGCCGGTGTCGAGAGCGACGCGGACGTCGCCGAGCGCAAGGGGCTCCTCCGGCGGTTCGGCTACAAGCTGTGAAGCTCGGCGGCCGAGGCGGCGCTCGGCCGGACCGCCGTTGACGCGCCGCAGGAGCCCCGTCCGGCGCGTGCCGCCTCCGGCGCGGCCGTTAGGGCCCTCTCCGTACGTCACCCATCGTGTGACGGAGGGAGGCGGGCATGGCGAGCGATGGAAGGCGCGGCCTGACGCGCAGGGAGATCCTCAAGGCGGCGGGCGTCGGCGCGCTCGCGGCGGCGGCGGGAGCTCCGCGGCGCGCACGCGCGCAGCAGAAGACGCTCAAGATCGTGCAGTGGAGCCACTTCGTCCCCGGCTACGACAAGTGGTTCGACGGGGTGTTCTGCAAGCAGTGGGGCGCGAAGCACGGCACGCAGGTGGTGGTCGATCACATCGCCATCGGCGAGATCAACGCGCGCGCCGCGGCGGAGGTGTCGGCGCAGCGCGGCCACGACCTCTTCATGTTCCTCTCGCCGCCCGCGGCCTACGAGAAGCAGGTCATCGACCACACCGAGATCTACCAGTCGGTGGAGAAGAAGTGGGGCAAGCCGATCGACCTCGGCCACAAGTCCACCTTCAACCCGAAGACGAAGAAGTACTTCGCCTTCTCCGACAGCTACGTCCCGGACCCGGGCAACTACCGCCAGGATCTCTGGTCGCAGGTCGGGTTCCCGAAGGGCCCCGACACCTGG
The DNA here is from genome assembly GCF_022690805.1 of Anaeromyxobacter sp. SG66. Taxonomy (NCBI): domain Bacteria; kingdom Pseudomonadati; phylum Myxococcota; class Myxococcia; order Myxococcales; family Anaeromyxobacteraceae; genus Anaeromyxobacter; species Anaeromyxobacter sp. SG66. The sequence goes on along the minus strand of NZ_JALCZC010000003.1, from coordinate 1,082 downwards.
GACGACCTGCGCAAGGGCGGCAAGGCCATCAAGGACAAGTTCGGAAACCCGGTGGGCCTCGGGCTCTCGCAGGAGCTCGACACCAACATGGCCGTGCGCGCGCTCCTGTGGTCGTTCGGCGCGTCCGAGCAGGACGCGGAGGGCCGCGTCGTCATCAACTCGCCGCAGACCATCGAGGCGCTCAAGTTCATGCGCGCCCTCTACAAGGAGGCGGAGACGGGCGAGGTGTTCACCTGGGATCCCTCGTCCAACAACCGCGGCATCCTGGCCGGGAAGCTCTCCTTCGTGGCGAACGCCATCTCCGTCACGCGCACCGCGGAGAAGGAGAACCCGGAGATGTCGAAGAAGATCCAGATCGTGCCCGCGCTGAAGGGGCCGGTGCGCCGCATGGCCGCCGAGCACGTGATGGACTGCTACGCGATCTGGCGGTTCGCGGAGAACCCGGAGGGCGCGAAGCAGTTCCTCGTCGACTACATCGACGCCTTCGCGGAGGCGTTCAAGGCGAGCGAGTTCTACAACTTCCCGTGCTTCCCGAAGACCGTGCCCGATCTGAAGCAGCAGATCGCGAACGACCCCAAGGGCTCGCCGCCGGACAAGTACGCCGTGCTCGGCAACGTGCTGGAGTGGGCGACGAACGTCGGGTACCCCGGCTACGCCACCGCCGCGGTGGACGAGGCGTTCAACACCTTCGTGCTCCCGACCATGTTCGCGAAGGTCGCGCGCGACGAGCTCTCGCCCGAGGACTCGGCGAAGGCCGCGGAGAAGGAGCTGAAGCGGATCTGGGACAAGTGGAAGACCGCCTGAGGCGCAGGGACCCGGCGAGCAGGGGCGGGGGCGGCAGCCCCCGTGAGAGATGAGGCGAGCGAAGTGAGCCCGCCGGGGCGCCACCGTGTTCGCGGCGAAGCCGCCCACGGTGGCGCATGGGACCCGGCGAGCAGGGGTGGGGCCCGGCCGAGCTTTGCTCGGCGGGGCGGGGGCGGCAGCCCCCGTGAGAGATGAGGCGAGCGAAGTGAGCCCGCCGGGGCGGCCCCGGGGTTGGGGCGGCGGCGGCCCCGGGGGGGGCCGGGGCCCGGCGCGGCGGG
>NZ_JALCZC010000029.1:0-48017 GCF_022690805.1 Anaeromyxobacter sp. SG66 | reverse complement strand
CCGCCGCGCGGCGGGCGTTCGCGGCGTGCTGGGCGGACCACCCGATCGCGCCGGAGGCCGGCGAGTGCCTCGCCGCGCTGCGCGCGCTGCCCGCGCCCCTGGGCGGCGAGCCGGGCGTCGAGGAGCAGGTGCGGCGCGCCGAGGCGCTCCTCGAGGCGGGCCTCGCCGACGCGGCGGTGGACCTCCTGCGCAAGGCGGTGCCGGATCTCGCCGCCGCAGCGCCGGGCGAGGAGCTCGCCTGCCGCGCCCGCGCCGCGCTCGGGCGCGCGCACCGCAAGGCGCGCAGCTACGCGGACGCGATGGAGGCGCTCCGCCCGGTGGTCGAGGGCTGCGACGACCCCGCGGTGCGCGTCAAGGCGCTGTTCCTGCTCGCCGGCGCGACCTCGAACACGGGGGACAAGGACGGCGCGATCGCGCTCTACCGGCGGCTCGCGCGCGACTACCCCCGCAACGCGCTCGCGGACGACGCCCTCTTCTCCGCCGCGGATCTGCTCCTGCGCGCCGGGCGGGACGCAGAGGCGCGCGAGGCGCTCGCGGGCATCGTCCGGGACCACGCGGGCGGCGACTACTGGGACGAGGCGCGGTTCCGCCTGGCCTGGCTCGCGCGCCGCGCGGGGGACCTCGACGGCGCCATCGCGCAGCTCCTCGCCATCGAGGAGGGCGAGCGCGACCTCGATCCCTACGAGCACGCGCGGGCGGCGTACTGGCGGGCGCGGATCCTCGCCGGGCGCGGCGACGGCGGCGCCCGGGCGGCGGAGGCGATCTGGACGGACCTCGCCACCCGCTTCCCGGCCGACTACTACGGCCTGCTCGCCCGGGCGCGGCTGGCGGGCGGCGCCGGGGGCGAGGAGGGCGCTGCCCGGGCGCTGCCGGCCGCGGCGCACGCCTCGACGGCCGCCGCGCTCGCGCCGCCCAGGTGGCGGCCCGGTCCGCTCGCCGCCGATCCGCACTTCAGCGCCGGCGTCCTCCTCCTGCGCATGGGGCTCACGCGCGACGCCGCCGCCGAGCTCACGGCCGTCGATCCCGAGCGCCTCACGGATCCCGACGCGCCGGACGCGGCGCTCATCGTGGCGGATCTCCTCGACCGCGCCGGCGACCACCGCAACGCCCACCAGCTCCTCCGCACCCGGGCGCGCGTCGCGCTCCGCCGGGCGCCCGCCGCCGAGAACCTCCGCGTCTGGCACATCGCCTACCCGCCGGCGTTCCGCGGCGACGTGCAGCGCTGGGCGCCGCCGGCGGGCGTCCCGGTCGATCTCCTCCAGGCGCTCATGCGGGAGGAGAGCGCGCTCGACCCCCACGCCGTCTCCCCGGTGGGCGCGATCGGGCTCACGCAGCTCATGCTCCCCACGGCGCGCGAGGTCGCGCGCCAGCTCAAGATCCGGCGGCCGTCCCGGGCCGACCTCATGAACGGCGCGCTGAACATCCGCATCGGCGCCCGCTACCTCGGCCAGCTGCTGCGCCGCTTCGACGGCCGCGTCGCGCTGGCGGTGGCCGCGTACAACGCGGGCGGCGGCGCGGTGAGCCGCTGGCTGGAGGCGCGCGGGGATCTCGAGCTCGACGAGTTCGTCGAGGAGATCCCGTTCGAGGAGACCCGCGGCTACGTGAAGCGCGTGCTGCGCTCGTACGCGGCCTACCGGCTGCTCTACGGCGGCGGCGGCCCCGCCGGCGGCCTGTTCCGTCTCGCCGGGCGCTGACGGGCACCCGGAGCGCCTTGCCGAGCCGGGGCGGCAGCCCCGTCAGGCTGGCGGCCAGGCGAGCGCCGGCGGACGTGCGGAGGTGGAGGCCGGGCGCTACTTTAAGCAGGATGCTCGACACCGGCGTGCTCGTCCTCAACCGGGTCTATCAGCCGGTCCACGTGACCTCGGTGCGGCGCGCCTTCACGCTCCTCTACCAGGGTGTGGCGAAGGCGATCGACGAGGAGTTCCAGCTCTTCGACTTCCCGAGCTGGAGCGCGCTCGCGGCGGCGCAGCACGACTCCATCGGCACGGTGAGCCGGCGCATCCGCGTGCCGCGGGTGATCGTGCTCCTCGCCTACGACCACCTGCCGAAGACCCGCGTCCGCTTCTCGCGCTTCAACATCTACGCGCGGGACGACAACACGTGCCAGTACTGCGGGCGGCGGTACCGTCGCGCGGAGCTGAACCTCGACCACGTCGTCCCCCGCTCCCGGGGCGGCTCGACGACGTGGGAGAACGTCGTCTGCTCGTGCGTCGCGTGCAACCTGCGCAAGGGCGGCCGCACGCCGGAGGAGGCCCGCATGCGCCTGCTCCACGCACCTACACGGCCGCGCTGGACCCCGGTCTTCCGCTCCGCCGCGCGGCGGGCGCTCTACCGTGAGTGGCGTCCGTTCCTCTCGCTCGCCGACGCAGCCTACTGGAACGCCGAGCTTTTGGAGTAGCGGGGCGCTTCGGCTAGGATGTGCCCGCGATGGGCGACGCCCCGACGCTCAAGCTGGTGAAGACCGTCCCGGAGCCGCGCCGCCACCCAGCGCCGGCCCCCGTTCGCGCGCGCCGTATCATCTCGGTGGGCGGCGGGAAGGGCGGCATCGGCAAGAGCCTCATCTCCGCGAACCTCGGCATCGCGCTCGCGCGGCGCGGCAAGAAGGTCGTGCTCGTGGACGCCGATCTCGGCGGCGCGAACCTGCACACCACGCTCGGCCTCGACGTGCCGAAGCGCACGCTCTCCGACTTCATCGACCGCAAGGTGGAGCGGATCGAGGACGTCATCACGCCGAGCGGCATCGAGAACCTCGGCCTCGTGTCCGGGGCGCTCGACGATCTCGACGTGGCGAACCCGCGCCACGCCCAGAAGATGCGGCTCCTGCGCCACGTGCAGCAGCTCGACGTGGACTACGCGATCCTCGACCTCGGTGCGGGGACGCACACGAACGTGCTCGACTTCTTCCTCGTGTCGGACCACGGCGTGCTGGTGCTCGTCCCCGAGCCGACCGCGGTGGAGAACGCGTACCGCTTCGTGAAGGCGGCGTTCTGGCGGCGGATGCGGACCGTCGCGCAGGTGTTCGGGTACGACGGGCTCCTGCGCTCGGTGATGGGCACGGGCACGTTCAAGAGCCCGGTGGAGCTCGTCGCCACGCTGGCGCAGCGCGATCCCGAGGCGGGGAGGAACCTGGCGCGGCAGCTCGCGGCGTTCCGCCCGCGGCTCGTGGTGAACCAGGCGCGCACCGCGCAGGACGCCGACGTCGGCAAGGCCGTGGTCGCGGCCTGGCGCAAGTACTTCGGGCTCGAGATGGACTACCTCGGGTTCATCCACTACGACGACGAGATGTGGCGCGCCGTCCGCGCGCGCCGGCCGCTCCTCGTCGAGCGGCCGGACGTACCGGCGGCGCGGGCGTTCGCGGGGATCGCCGAGGGCCTCATCGCGCTCGACGTGGCGCGCCCCGGGGGCACGAAGTGAAGCCGCTCGCGCAGCAGACGCTCTACGAGATCCTGGAGGTCCCGGCCGACTCCACGCCGGGCGAGATCGAGGCCGCGTACGCCCGCGCGCGCGAGCTGTACGCGCCGGGATCGATCGTCACCTACTCGCTCATGGCGCCCGAGGACGCGGAGCTCCTCTCGGCGCGCCTCGACGAGGCGCGGGCGACGCTCCTCGATCCCGCGGCGCGCGCCCGCTACGACGTCCGCATCGGCGCGCCCACGGACCCGATCCCGAGCCCGTGGCCGCCCGCGATCCCCCCCGTCATCCCCGCGCTCACGCTCGCGCCGGCCGCGCGCGACCGGGATGACGATGAGGACGAGGCCGACGCCGCACCGCCCGCCGCCGTCCCCGCCGAGCCTTCGCGGCCGGCCGCCTGGGCCACCGCGGAGGCGCCGCGTCCGGCGCCCATCCGGCTCGACCGTGAGGTGGCGCCCACGCGCACACCTCCGCCCGTGCGCGCCCCGCTCCCCGCCCTCACGCCCGCTCCCGGCGCGCCGCCTCCGCCCGCGCGCGAGGCCGGGATCCCGGATGCCACCGCCTGGACGGGAGAGGTGCTCCGCCAGATCCGGGAGGCGCGCGGGATCTCCCTCCAGCTCATCTCCGAGCGGACGAAGGTCACGCGGCACCACATCGAGAACATCGAGGCGGACCGCTACTCGCTCTTGCCCGCGGCCGTCTACCTGCGCGGCATCCTGCTCGGCATCGCGCGTGAGCTCAGGCTCGACGGGCAGAAGGTCGCGCGGTCGTACCTGGAGCGGATGGCCGCGGCGGCCGGGACGAGCGGGCCGGCGCCGCGGCGGTAGCGTCCCCGCGCGCGGGTCCGTTCGTTGACCGACACCTGCGCGTCACGTACGATCTGCGCCCATGCCGCTCATCGACTCCGCCGAGGCCGCGATGCGCCTGGCCCGGGCCATCTGCTCGGACGTGTCGCTCTACAACGAGGAGAAGATCGTCCGCGGGATCGAGCAGGATCGCTTCTTCGACGTGCTCGAGGACGAGCTGGAGGAGGGGCGTGAGCTCTACCGCTCCCGCGTCTCGCCCGACCTGTACGCGCGCACGAACTTCTACGACCGCGCGATCGTGGACGTGATCCTGCGCTCCAAGGGCCACGTGAAGTCGCGGATCTGGTAGCCCGGGAGCCCGCGCATCGATCGCCGGATCGTCCTCGTCCCCGCCGAGCTCGCCGGCACGCGCCTCGACGTCGCCCTCGCGCGACTGCTGCCGGAGCTCTCCCGCGCCCGCGTGCAGCGCCTCGTCGAGGACGGCCGCGTCCGGATGGGCGAGCGGGCCGCCAAGGCGGCGGCGCGGCTCCGCGGCGGCGAGACCCTCGAGGTGGAGGTGCCGCCCCCGGAGCCCTCGCACCTCGTCGCCCAGGACCTGCCGCTCGCCGTGCTGTACGAGGACCGGGATCTCCTCGTGATCGACAAGGCCGCCGGCATGGTGGTCCACCCGGCCCGCGGCACGCCGCACTCCACGGTCGTGAACGCGCTGCTGCACCGCCTCGCCCGCGAGCCTCGGCCCGCGGCCGGCGAGGCGGGCTCCGCGAGCGGGCTCGACGAGGCGCGGCTCGGCCTCGTCCACCGGCTCGACAAGGACACCTCGGGCTGCCTCGTCGTCGCGAAGACCGAGGCCGCCCTCGCCGCGCTGCAGGCGCAGTTCAAGGGGAGGACCGTCGAGAAGCGCTACCTCGCGCTGTGTCACGGGGCGCTCGCCCCGGTGGGACGGCTCGACACGCCCTACGGACGGCACCCGCGCGATCGCACCCGCTACACGGGCCGGGGGGCTGGCGCGCGGCGCGCGGTCACCGAGTGGCGCGTCCGCGAGGCGTTCGCGTCGGGCGCGACGCTCGCCGAGGTGACGCTTCACACCGGCCGGACGCATCAGATCCGCGTGCACCTCGCCGAGGCGGGGCACCCGCTGCTCGCGGACGCAGTCTACGGAGGCACGCGGCGCGAGGCGCGGCTCCCGCCGGAGCACCCGGTGCGCCTCGCCGCGGAGGCGATCGGGCGCCAGGCGCTCCACGCCGAGCACCTCGCGTTCGAGCATCCGCGCACCGGGCGGCGCCTCGCGATCGAGGCGCCCCTCCCGCAGGACCTCGCGCGCGCGCTCGCGGTGCTCCGCGCCGCCCCCGCTGCGCCGCCCCGGCGGCGCTGAGTCACGGCCCCGCCGCCGTCGGCGGAGCGCCCGAGGCGACGCGGCACTGCTGGGCGTAGGCGTCGAGCTTCCCCGCGAGCGCACGCCGCGCGAGCGCGGGCGCGCGCTCGGGGAGCGCGTCGATCGCGCGCTGCTGGACCGGCATCGCCGACGCGCACTGGCCGAGGTCGGAGAGCACGGCCGCGTAGCCGGCCAGGATCGGCGGGCTCCAGGGGGCGAGCTGGACGGCGCGCCGCGCCACCGGGAGCGCCTCGCCGGACCGCCCCTGCGCGAGCAGCTCGGCGGCGAGGTTGTGCAGCGCCGCCGCGTTCGCGGGGGCGAGCTCGGAGGCGCGCCGGAAGGCGTCCTCCCGCTCGGCGGCGGCCGCTGGACCGGCGAGCGAGATGGCGAGGAAGGTCCAGGCGCGCGGATCGAGCGGGTGCGCCTCCACCGCCGACCGTGCGAGCCGGACCGGGTCCTCGCGCCAGAGCGCCGCGCGGTACTGGAGCGCGATGGGGTGAGCGGGGTCCTCGGTGAGCGTCTCCTCGACCTCGGCGCGCAGGGCGTCCAGCCGCTTCGCGGGACCGTGCTGCCACAGCGCGAGGCGGATAGCGTGCACCTCCGGTGAGGGGATGCGCTGCTCGAAGTAGCCGATCGCGACGGGCACGGCGAGCTCGCGGGTCTGCGCCTCGAGGCGCCCCCGCGCGTGCGCGGCGAGCGCCGCGTCGAGCGCCTCGAGCCCGCCGGGCCGCGCCGGATCGTGCTCGGGGAACGCCGCGCGCCAGGCCGCGTCGGGGGGCTCGCCCGCGGCGAGCCGCCGCTGGAGCTCGGTGAACGCGTCGGGCCGGGCGGAGGCGAGGTAGTGGACGAGGAGCCAGCTCGCCGCGTACCAGTCGAGCACGTCCCGCTCGCCCGCGGTCCCATCCCAGGCGAGGAGCGACCGCGCCGGCACCGGAGCGCGCCTCGCCCGCGCCAGCCGCGCCGCGGGAGGAGCGCCGAGCTCCAGGACGCCGCCGGGGACGTCCGCGCCGAGCGACTCCATGGAGACCGCGATGCCCTCGGCGAACCACCGCGGCTGGCGCAGGAACGCGCCCGAGAGGAAGTGGTGCGCGATCTCGTGCGCGAGGAGGGCGCGCTGGTCGGAGCGGAGCTCGCCGGAGAGCACGATCCGCGGCGGCCCGCCCTCGCTGCGCAGGTAGTAGCCCTCGGCGCCGTCCGGCGCGAAGGCGGCGTACTCGGCCGCGTTCCGGAACGCGATGACCTCCACGCGCCCGGGCGCGGGCCGTGCCGCGGGGAGCGCCGCGGCGACCGCCGCGCGCATCCGCTCGAACCGCTCGACGAGGAGCGCCGCCCGGCCGGCGTCGAGATCGGTGCGCAGGACGAAGTGATCGCTCGCGAGCTCGCGCCACTCGGCGCCGCCGCGATCGGGGCAGCGGAACGGTCGAGCTCCGCCCATGCACGCGCCGAGGAGCGAGCAGAGGACGACGAGCGCGCCGAGGCGCAGCACGAGCGGATCGTAACGCCGTGCCGGGGGGCCGCCGCAAGGAGGGGCGGGCGGGCGCCATCCGCCTCGGAGGAGCCGAGCCCCGGGCGAGCCCTCCGGGCCTCAGCCGGGCACGCGCGCGCCGGGGGGCAATTCGGGCGGGGGATCCGCGGGCTCGAGCGGCTCGGGCGCGCGCCGCATGCCCTGCCCGCGCGGCGCGTCCCAGCCGCGGAACTGCACCTCCAGCCGCAGCATCAAGGCGTACTCCCGCTCGCGGCCCCGCTCGGGTGTCCACGGCCAGGACACCTCGGGCTCGACCTCGAAGAACAGCCAGCGGCGGTAGACGTCGGTGCGGAAGCGGGTGCTCGCGCTGTAGCGGTCCACGCTCGGACGACCTCGGGTCGTCCCCTCCATCCCCACGCCGATCGACATGGCGACGGTGGGCGAGAAGGCTCGCAGCGCGGCGAGCCCGCTCGACCACTCCACGCCGCGGCTGCGCTGGGTGAGCCGCCCGGAGCCCGAGAGCCGCAGCAGCGCGTAGCGCCGGATGCCGCGCTCCAGTGCCGCGTCGAGCGAGGTCCCGAGGTGCGTGTCGGTCCGCCAGAAGCCGCTCGTCGCGACGCGCGTCAGGAACAGCGGACCCACGGGGATGGCCCAGCGGAGCCGCGCGCGGACGAACCCGCCCGGCGGCAGCTGGAGCAAGAATCCGGCGCCGAGGTCGCCGTGCGCGAGGAGCCCCTCCCAGACCCGCACCCGCAGCTCCGCGCCTCCCGTCCCGACCGCGTCGGTGGGCTCCTCGCCCTCGGAGGGGAGGAGCGCGGAGATGGCGTCGCGCGTCTGCCCCTCGACGACGAAGCGAAGCCGGTCGAGCACGCGGTTCATGCCCGGCAGGCGCAGATCGGCCCGCAGCCCCACCGTGTAGCTCGGCGGATGGCCCCGCCGGAGCTTGAGCTCGTTGCGCCAGCGAACGAACGACAGCGATCGCTCGGCCTCGAGCTCGGTCTCGTCCGAGAAGAAGCGGTCGAAGACGATCACGGGCGCGAGCATGCGCTCCGCGATGAAGGCATGGCTCGCGTCGAGCCAGTTGTCCCCGCCGGCGGGCCGCTCGCCAGGGGCGCCGGGGCCCTCGTCGGGCTGCGGGGGAGGCGCCCCCGGGGCCTCGGGAGCCTCCTTCGGCGGCAGCCTCGGCATGAACCAGGCGTTCGGGGCCGCGGGCTCGACCTGCGGGAGCGGAGACTCGAGCGCGGCGGGCGGCGGCACGGCGGGCACGAGCGGCGCCGCCCGAGCGGGCTGCTGCCGTCCCGGGCGGGCGCTCGCCCCGACGGGCGCGAGCGCGAGCGACGCAAGGGCGAGGAGGGGGCGCAGGCGGCGCAGCACGGTCGCCTGCACGTTAACCCGCGCGGGCGCCGTCGGACAGTGGAACACCCGCGCGTCACCCGCTGCCGGCGCCGCGCCGTGCGCCGCCGGCAGCAGGGACCGACCGTCCTACAGGAACAGACGCGCGTACACCGAGACGAAGCGCTCGTCGCCGCGGCTGCGGTTCTCGGTGAGGACGTCGCGGGCGCGAGGGAACCGGTCGAGCGGGAGGTACCCGGACGCGGTCGCGTTGTCCTCGCCGACGAGGTTCGAGAACATCACGTCGGCTCCGACGGTGATGTTGTGCACCGGGGTGAGCTCGACCCCGGCGTTCACCGGCCCCGCGACCTTCCGGTCGAAGCTGGACTGCTCGTTCAGCGGATAGTCCAGGCCGATGTTCCCGAAGGCCGCGAGCCCCGGGAAGAGCTGGAGCTGGAGCCCGAGCGCGCCAGCGATGGCGTCCTTGAACGCCACGTCGCTGCGCTTGTTGAGGAACGACGTCCAGTCGGCGGCCGCGAGCAGCGCGAGGTTCGGGCCGAGGGTGGTCTTGTACTGGAGCCCCACCGCGCCGGTCCAGACGACGTCGCTGAACTCGAACGCCTGCACGCGGGCCTCGACCGTGGCCTGGTTGGAGGGGCCCGCCCGCAGCAGCCCGAGCCGGATGCGGCCTCCGACGTCGTCGTAGACCTTCCGGCAGTCGTTGCCGCTCTCGCCGAAGCACAGGCCGGTGGAGTGGAAGACGCCGACCTGGAGATCATCGGTCACGCCGAAGTCGAGGCTGGCGGGGATGCTCCAGTCCGGAACCCTGCCGTCGTTCGAGTTCGAGATCTCGATGCGGACCGGGACGCCGAGCTCGATGAGCCCGCGGGAGAGGGTGAGCGGCTGACGCACGAGCTCCTGCGTCGGATAGGAGTCCTTCGCGTACCGGGTGCCCGCTCCCTCGTCGAGCTGCGCGCGCGCGGGCGAGGCGGCGGCGAGCAGTACGACGACCCAGGCGACGACGAGGCGGAGAATCGCGTTCGGCTTCACGGCGTGCTCCCTTCTCCAAGGGTGACTGTCGACGGCCGTTCTATGAGGCGGCGGCGGCCGCGCTCGCAACGCCATCGAGTCGCACCCCGGCGGGCCCCGTCGAGCTGCCGTCACGGATCGTGACGCCCCGGCGGAGCCGATCGGAGCGAGCCCCCGCGCGGCCGCGCCTCGAGCCGGCGCATGACGCCCCGGGCTCGCAGGGAGCTCGCGTCGAGCTCGAAGCCCGCCTCTCGGAGCGCACGCTCCGTCTCCCGGTTCGGATGGCAGCCGCCCGTGATCACCGTCCACGCGGGCTGCACGCGATCCTGGATCGCGCCGATGAGGTGACCGCCGCGGACGTGCTCGATGGCGCGCAGCGTGCCTCCCGGCGCGAGCACGCGGCGCGCCTCGCCGAGCGCCAGGGGAACGTCGCGGACGCTGCACAGCACGAGGCCGGAGAGCACGGTGTCGAACGCGCCGTCGCGGAACGGCAGCGCCTCGGCGCGGGCGAGCACGAGCGGCACGTGCGGCGCGCGGCTGCGGGCCCGGGCGAGGTTCGGGCGGTGGGGATCGACCGCGACGGCGGCGCCGCGAGGCAGGAGGGGCAGGTTCCGGCCGGTGCCCGTGCCGAGATCGAGCGTTCGGCCGCGGGCGCCGCCGGCGAGCCACTCGCGCCACCGGCCGAGCCGGCCGCGCTCGAGGAGGGCGAGGCCGAGATCGTACAGCCAGGGGATCTGCTCGAGGCCTCGCATCACGGCTCCTTCCCGCCGCGTGGCGGCGTCAGTCGAGGTAGCCCTGCGCCTGGAGCCGGAAGAGCTGGGCATAGCGGCCGCCGCGCGCCACGAGCTCACGGTGCGTGCCGAGCTCCTCGAGCCGTCCGCCGTGGAGCACGGCGATCCGGTCCGCGATGCGGACCGTGGAGAAGCGGTGCGAGATGACGATGGCGGTCCGGTCCGCCGAGAGCTCCTTGAAGCGCTGGAACAGCTCGTGCTCGGCCTCGGCGTCGATGGCGGCGGTCGGCTCGTCGAGCACGAGGACCTCGGCGTCCTCGCGCATGAAGGCGCGCGCCACCGCGAGCTTCTGCCACTGGCCGGAGGAGATCTCGTGGCCGGACTCGAACCAGCCGCCGAGGACGGTGTCGTAGCCGTCCGGCAGCGCCTCCACCAGCGCGGCGGCGCCGCCCCGCCGGGCCGCCTCGGAGACCCGGGCGCGGTCCCCGACGAAGGCGGGGTTGCCGAGGCCGATGTTCTCCGCGGCGGTGAACTGGTAGCGCACGAAGTCCTGGAACACGGCGCCGATCCGCTGGCGCAGATCCGCGGGATCCATGTCGCGCAGGTCCACCCCGCCGTAGCGGATCTCGCCCTCGGTCGGATCGTAGAGCCGGAGGAGCAGCTTCACGAGCGTGCTCTTGCCCGCTCCGTTCTCGCCCACGAGCCCGAGCTTCTCGCCCGGCGCGAGCGTGAGGGAGAGATCGCGGAGAGCCCACCCCGTCTTCCCCGGATAGCGGAACGAGACGCCGCGGAGCTCGATCTCGGCCGGACGCCCGCGGGGCGGGCTGCGGGGCGGGCGGGTGCGCGGCTCCTCGCCGCCGGTGGGGATGTCGAGGTAGCCGAACAGGTTCGACATGAAGAGCGCGTCCTCGTACATGCCGCCCACGCCGGAGAGGACCGCCTGCACGGCCCCCTGGCCCTGCCGGAACACCGCGATGTAGAGCGTGAGGTCGCCGAGGGAGATGTCGCCGCGCGCCGCGCGCCCGGCCATGAGGGCGTACATCGCGTAGAACGCGAGGAGCGAGAGGAGGCCGAAGACCATCCCCGCGCGGAGCCGGCGGACCGCCAGCAGGCGGTCCTCGTCGAAGAACTTCCGGAACAGCGCGCGGTAGCGGCCCAGCACGAGCGGCCCGAGGCCGTAGAGCTTCACCTCCTTCACGTGGCTGTCGCGGGTGAGGATCCACTCCAGGTAGTTGAGCCGGCGGCCCTCCGGCGCGCGCCAGGTCCAGAGCCGGAAGGACTCCCCCGAGAGGCGCGCCTCCGCCAGGAAGGCCGGCACCGAGGCGGCGACGATGACGAGGACGCTCGCGGGGGAGAGGCGCAGGAGGAGGCCGGAGAGCGCGACGAGGGTGACCGTGTTCTGCCCGATCGCGAACGCCTGCATCACGAGCGAGAGGGGCCGGGAGGAGGCCTCGCGCCGGGCGTTCTGCATCCGGTCGTAGACGTCGGCGTCCTCGAAGTGCCTGAGCTCGAGCTCGAGCGCCTTCTCGAGGATCCGCTCGTTGATCCGGTTGCCGAGCGCGCCGCGCAGGAGCTCGCGCCGAAGGGCGAGGAGGCGGCCGGCCGCCATTTGCACCGACATGAGCCCGAGCTCGAGGGCGACGAGCCACAGCACCCGCTCCCGGTCCTGCGCGAGGCCGCCGCGGGCGGCGGCGACGACGCCGTCGACGATGAGCTTCCCGATCCAGGCGATGCCCGCGGGCAAGAGCGCCAGCACCACGGTGAGCGCGGCCACGAGCAGCGCGCCGCGGCGGTCGGCCTCCCACACGAGCCGCATCGTCCCAGGCACCTGCCGGAACACGACGCGCATTCCCTGCAGCCGCTCGCGGAGCGCCTCGCCGGCGCCGCGCGGAGGCTGCGGGGGCAGGGGGTGGGAACGGGCGGCGGGCACGGCGCCCGCTATAACGCACGCGGCGCTCCAGATCGATGTCACACGCGCTCGATTTCTCGGGCGCGCTGTCGTAGATCAGCGGGCGATGAACATCCCGGAACATCGGAGCGACGCGACGACGGCGATGGCGCCTGCGGATTGGTCCATCGACCGCGCGATGCAGTACTACAACGTCGGCGGGTGGGGCGCCGGGTTCTTCTCCGTGAACGAGAAGGGCCACGTGGTCGTCCACCCCATGGGCCAGCCGGGCCCGGTCATCGACCTCATGGACGTGGTCGAGGACATCCGCGAGCGGAAGATCGGCTTCCCGTGCGTGGTCCGCTTCCAGGACGTGCTCCGCGCGCGCGTGAAGCAGATCAACGAGGCGTTCGCGAAGGCGACGGCCGAGATGGGGTACGGCGGCCGCTACTTCGGCGTCTACCCGATCAAGGTGAACCAGATGCGCGAGGTGGTCGAGGAGATCCTCGACGCCGGCGCCCCGTACAACTACGGCCTCGAGGCGGGCTCGAAGGGCGAGCTGCTCGTGGTGCTCGGGATGAACACCAACCCCGAGGCGCTCACCATCTGCAACGGGTACAAGGACGAGCAGTTCCTCCGGCTGGCGCTGCTCGGCCGCAAGCTCGGCCGGAAGGTCATCGTCGTCATCGAGAAGCTCTCCGAGCTGCCCCAGCTCCTCAAGCTCGGGGAGGAGATGGGCGTCGAGCCGATGATCGGGCTCCGCTCGAAGCTCACCACCCGCGGCACCGGGAAGTGGGAGGGCTCGTCCGGCGACTTCGCCAAGTTCGGCCTCACCGTGCCCGAGCTCATCCACGCGGTGCGGATCCTCAAGGAGGCGGGGAAGGAGCACTGCGCGAAGCTGCTCCACTTCCACGTCGGCTCGCAGCTCACCGAGATCCGGGTGGTGAAGGACGCGGTGAACGAGGGCGCCCGCGTCTACGCCAAGCTGCGGAAGATGGGGCTGCCCATCGAGTACTTCGACGTGGGCGGCGGGATGGGCGTGGACTACGTCGGCGTCCAGACCAACGGCAACGCGCAGCCCGGCACCATCGCCTCGACGGTCAACTACACGCTCGACGAGTACGTCGGCGACGTCGTCTACAACGTCCAGCGCGTCTGCGTGAACGAGGGCGTCCCCGAGCCGCACCTCGTGACGGAGTCCGGGCGCGCCATCACCGCGCACCACTCCTGCATCATCATGAACGTGTTCGGCCACATCGAGATCGGGTCGGCGGAGGAGATCGCCGCCGCCTCGGCGCCGAGGCCGGACGAGCCGAAGCTCGTGCGGGAGATGCGCGAGATCGTCTCCTCGATGACGCCGCGGAACCGCGCGGAGGCGTACCACGACGCGGCCGCCAAGAAGGAGGAGGCGCTCCAGATGTTCAAGCTCGGCATCCTCGGCCTCGAGGAGCGAGCGGTCGTGGAGAGCCTCTTCTGGAAGCTCGTGCGCGGGATCGCCGACCTGAACCGCGGCAAGAAGCGGCTCCCGCGCGAGACGCGCGACCTCGCCGACAAGATCGCCGACCAGTACATGGCGAACTTCTCGCTCTTCCAGAGCGCGCCGGATCACTGGGCGTTCGACCAGCTCTTCCCGATCGTGCCCCTGCACCGGATGGGCGAGGTGCCGACGAAGGACTGCACCATCGTCGACATCACCTGCGACTCCGACGGCAAGATCGACCGCTTCATCGAGAACGACGGCGTGGACGAGACGCTCTCGCTCCACGCGCTCAGGCCGGGCGATCCCTACTACCTCGGCATGTTCATGACCGGCGCCTACCAGGACATCATGGGCGACATGCACAACCTGTTCGGCCGGGTGAACGAGATCCACGTCTTCGTGGACGACGAGGATCCGGAGGACTTCTACATCGAGGAGGTCATCCCGGGAGACACCATCGAGAAGGTGCTCTCGCGCCTCCAGTACGAGCCCGCCGAGCTCTCGCGGCGCGTGAAGGGCGCGCTCGATGGCAAGGTGAAGGAGGGCGCGATCCGTCCGAAGGAGGGCGTGTCGCTCGCCGACTTCTACGAGGCGGTGATGAAGGGGTACACCTACCTCGGCGTCTGATCCCGCCCCCCGCGCCCCGCGGCGGGCGGTTGCGGAGCGCCGGCGGCCGCCGTTATCGAAGGGGAGTGGCCGAGCGTCCTCGCAAGCCCGGAGAGACCTTCGAGTCCTACGCCGAGCGGCTCATCCGCGAGGCCCAGGAGGAGGGCGCCTTCGAGCGGCTCTCCGGTGCGGGCAAGCCCCTGCCGCTCAGCGGCGGCGCGCTCCCGGAGGCGTGGTGGATCAAGGAGAAGCTCCGGCGCGAGAAGCTGTCGAGCCTCCCGGACTCGATCGCCATCCGCCACGAGGCGGAGGCGGTGCTCGCCGCCGTCGCGCGCGATCGCGACGAGCACCTCGCCCGCGAGCGGCTCGAGGCGCTGAACGCCAAGATCCGCCGCCTCAACGCGACCTTCGTCGGCTGGCCGCCGACCACGCTCGCGCCGCTCGACGTCGAGGAGGTGCTGCGGCGCTGGCGCGAGGGGCGGCTCGCCCCGTACGGCACCGCAGCGCCGTGACCACCGGTGTGGTCTTCCCCCACTGGGCCGCGCTCGAGGCGAGGGCCGGGGCCATGGTTCCGGCACCACTCACCCGAGGCGGCGCCCGCGCCGCCCTCCGCCGAGGAGCCGCGCATGTCCGGGGTCTACAAGAAGATCGAGATCGTCGGCACGTCCCCCACGAGCTTCGCGGAGGCGACGCGCGCGGCGATCGAGGAGGCCTCGAAGTCCATCCGGCACATGGCATGGTTCGAGGTCGTCGAGGAGCGCGGCGCCATCAAGGACGGCAAGGTCTCGGAGTTCCAGGTCACGCTGCGGGTCGGGTTCAAGCTGGAGTAGCGGCGGGCGGCAGGCCGTCCCGCCCGCGCTCATCGCTCGCCGAGCCCTGCGCCCGGGATCGCGGGTACGACTCGCGTCGCCGAGAACACGAGCGCCACGCCGACGAACCTGCCGGCCGTGACGTCGCCGGCCTGCGCCGCCGT
Source organism: Anaeromyxobacter sp. SG66 (assembly GCF_022690805.1). Taxonomy (NCBI): domain Bacteria; kingdom Pseudomonadati; phylum Myxococcota; class Myxococcia; order Myxococcales; family Anaeromyxobacteraceae; genus Anaeromyxobacter; species Anaeromyxobacter sp. SG66. The sequence goes on along the minus strand of NZ_JALCZC010000029.1, from coordinate 32,924 downwards.
CGCGCGGTCGTAGTGGAGCACCGACACGGCGAGCCCGACGCGGCGCATCCCGCCGGGCAGCGGCCCGTAGTGGAGCTGCCCCGTGGCGCCCCACAGCTCCGGCTGCGCGAGGGCCGGACGGAGACTCCAGCTGCACTGCGGGGCCACGTCGAGCTCCAGGCCGTAGACGAGCGGCACCCCGGCGATGAGCGCGACCCGCGCCCGCGTGGTGGGCTCGAGCTCCGGCCGTCCCGTGAGCTCGGCGATGCCCGTCGCGGCGAGCGACAGGTCGAGGTGCCGCGTCCGGACGGCCTGGGCCTTGACGCCGAGCTGCGCCGACAGCACCGACAGGCGCCCGTCGACCTCGAGGCGGGGCGCGATCCCGCGCGCCGCCCAGAGCTCGACGGGCACGACCGGCACCAGGGGCAGGACCACGCCGCCCGTGGGGTGCTCCTGCGGGACCTTGCGCTCGTGCCCGTAGCCCGAGAACCCGATCGCAGCGCCCAGGTCCCACTCGCCGGCGTCGAGCGTCCGGGCGCGCCCGAGCTCCATCTCCGCGGTGCAGCCGGAGAGGGCGACGGCGGCGGCGACGAGGGCGGCGGCGCGCGGGCAGGGCAGCAGGACGTTCACCTCGGGGCGATACGGCCGCGCCATTCTCCACGAGTGGAGGGCGAACGTCACGTCCCGGGTGATGGGGACCGGACGCGCATCTCGGCGTCCAGCCGGCGCGGCTCACTGCGCGTTCCGTTCACCCTCGGGCTCGGCGGACGGGGCGTCGGCGCTACGGGCCGCGGGCTTCTCGACCTCTGTCGGCGCGGGCTTCTCGACTTGGGCCGGCGCGGTCGCTCCCTTGTCGAGGATCTCGATGCGGTAGCCCTCCGTCTGTCCCTTCGACTCGTCGAGCGCCGCGCGCACGCGCTGCCCTTCCTTCAGGTCCTCGAACGTCGCCTTGAAGTCGTCCACCTTGATCTCGGCCTCCGGTGCGACGAGGACCTCGCGACGCTTGTCGCCCACCCGCAACGTGACGGTCCCGTCGTCGCGGCCCACCTCCTCGACCCGGCCCTCCACGGTGCGGCCGGCGTTCCCACTGCTCGCCCGCGTGCCCTGGGCGGTCCGGCAGCCTGCGGCGGCGAGGGCGAGCCCCAGGGCGATCGAGAGGTGCGTGCGCATGGCGGGTCCTTTCGAGGAAAGTGTGGTCCTCGTCCGCCGGGGATGGGAGCGCGCGGGCCCGCCGCGCGTCGCTTTCGCCTCGCACCGAGGGAGCGTCGGCTGCGCGAGCGGCTGGGCGTCCGCCCGCTCGCAGCGCGCGGCCGTCAGTCCTTCTGGCGCTTGAAGTAGAAGTGCGCGGTGCTGCCGTGGGCGAGCACTGCGACGAGCTCCCACCCGTTCGCGCCGAGCGCGTTCAGCTCGGCCTCGTCGAGCGTCGCCTCCTCGGCGAGGTCGCGTACCACGTGCTTGTAGTCCCACTTCGGCTCGACGTAGACGACGGGGGGCGCGACGTGTGCGCCGGGCGGTCGCGGGGGGTCTCGAGGAGAGGAGGGGGCCATCGCGTCACTCCGGCGGCAAAGGCCCGCGGATCCTCGTTGCAGGCCGAGAAGTCCTCACTCTTTCATCATTTTGCGCCCAGCGGCGCGTAGGGGCCCAAGAGGACGGGAGGCCAGCCTGCGCGCTCTCAGGACCGTTTCGCGGCGGGGGCAGGGTATCGCGCGTGCGGCGCCCGCGAGGTGCGAGGCGCCTACACTCGCGGGCGCAGGTGGGCGGGTGTCCTTCCACGGGGCCGAAGGATTGCTTCCCTGGCGTCCCTGACCGTCGGAGAATGCGCACCCGAAGTCATTGAACCGCAGGTGTATTGCGGGAGGGGCGCGACACATGTCGAGACGGACGGGTGGCGTGACGGCGCTGGTCATCCTGGCGTTGCTCGCGGCGGCATGCAGCGGCGGCGGCGGCGGCGGCGCGGGGCCCGGCGGAGGCGTGACCGTCACCCTCGACACAGACCACTTCACGATGCGGGGTGACGAGGGCACGTCGCTCTCGGCCACCGTGACCGCGAGCGTCTCCGGGCAGACGAGCGCCAGCATCCGCGTGAGCGCCGTGGACCAGGGCGAGGCGATCGCCGGCGCGCAGGTCGAGGTGATGGAGACGCAGGCACGTCTCTGGATCTCCTCGAAGTCCTCCCTCGCGCCCGGGACCTACGCGGGCACGCTGGCGGTGAACGTTTGCTACGACGCAGGGTGCAGCTCTCCGGTGCGGGGGTCGCCGTTCCGGCTGCAGTACACGGTCGAGGTCCTGCCCATCCTGAAGGTCGCGCCCGACCAGGTAGCGCTGTCCGCCGTGAGCGGCTCGCCGGCCAGCGCCCCCATCGCCGTGCAGCTACCGTACGGCGCTACCAGCTTCCGCGTGTCGGGCCTTCCGTCCTGGCTGCACGTCGCTGACGAGACCGCGTCGGGCTTCACGCTCGTCGCCGCCAGCGTTCCGGCGGGCGCCTACGACGCCTATCTCTACGTCGCGGCCGGTGGCTCGCAGCGCACGCTCCGCGTGACCTACTCGGTCACGGAGGCGCCCGGAGGAAGACACGACCTGTCCCTGGACACGAGCTCGCTGGCGCTCACCACGACGGAGGGCGCCGACGCGTCCGCGCACGTGGGCGTCACGCCCCCGAGCTGGAACCCGCCGCTGACGACGAGCGTGAGCTACGGCTCCGGCGCGAGCGGATGGCTCGGCGTGACCCCCACGGACGGGGGCCTCGACCTCCGCACCGACGCCGGCGCCCTGTCCCAGGGGAGCTACACGGCCTGGCTTTACGTCAGGGGCGACGGCTTCACCACCGGCCGGTCGGTCACCGTGACGCTCACCGTCGGACCGGGCCTGCTGAAGCCGCAGGATCAGGCGCTGACCCTCACAGCGACCTCGGTCCCCGCGGACCTGCTGGGCAGCGTGCCCGTGACGATGGCCGGCGGCCCCGCTCGCGCCTGGACCGCCGCGACCGACGCCGCCTGGCTCACGCTCGATGCCGGCACCGGCTGGACGGGGACGCCGCTCGGCTTCCGCGTCACGCCCGAGGCACTGCAGTCCGTCGAGAACGGCAGCACGCAGGTGGCGACGGTCCGCGTGGCCGCCGATCCCCCGAGCATCACCCCCGTCCAGTTCAAGGTCACCCTCAGCAAGCGGCTCCCGGAGGTGCGCTCGCTCGGGCCCGGGGTCATCCTCGCCGGCCGGGCGCATCGCGTCCTCGCGCGCGGCGTGGGGTTCGACGGGCTCGCCGACGTCGCGGCGGGGATCACGGTGGAGGGACTCACCGGCGTGGGCGTCACGCGCGTCAGCGACACCGAGGTGGCGCTCGACGTGCCCGCCGCGCCGGCCGGCGAATACGCGATCAGCGCGTCGAACGCCCTCGGATCGCCCACGGCGGCGGCGGCGCTGCACGTCGTCGATGCGCCCACGCTGGGCTACGCGCGGGTGCAGACCTCGGGCCGCAAGCGTCAGCTCATCTACGATCCGCGGCATCAGGCGCTGTGGGCCTCGATGCCGGGCGTGGCGGTGCGCGTCGGTTACGCGGGGGGCGCGTGGACGGCGGCGAGTCAGACGATCGCCGACCTGCGCGACCTGGCGCTCACTCCCGATGCTGGCGCGGTGATCGCCGTCTCCTGGTCGGGCAAGCTCCGCTTGCTCGATCCGGTCACGCTGACGGAGCAGGCGACCTACGACCGCGGCGGCGCACTCGGTCCGGCCTCCCTGCGCCCGGACGGCGTCGCGGTGACGAACGACGGCCGCGTCTGGCTGCCGTTCGGTGACACGGGCATCGACGACCTCGGGTTCTTCGACCTGGCGCGCCGGACGTTCTCGAACACGGGCCTGAATTTCTACGAAGGGCCATGGCTCGCGGTGAGCGGCAACGGCGAGCGCCTCATGGTCGACGGTCGAACCGGCCGCATGCACCTCGACGGCGCCGACGGCACGCTGAAGGACGGCGGCTTCTACTTCGAGGGAAACTTCGGCATCGACGAGGTAGGCAGCCGATTCGTGACCGTCAGCTACAGCGAGGCCGCGCTCTGGGACGCCTCCTTCGCCTTCGTGGGGCGACTCTGGCTGCCGGATTCCTACACGAGGTACACGGGAGGCACGACCATCGCCGCCACCGTGTCGCCGGACGGAAGCCGCGCGTACGTGCTGAGCTACAGCATCGGGAGCCTCGACCTGCCGAGGGTCTGGGTGTTCGACTCGACCGCGGCCGTGAGCGGCGACCCGCCGCTGCTGGGGTACTTCCAGCTCCCCGAGTACCCGACGGTGCGGAGCGGCTTCACCATTCAGAGCCGCGAGGCCGTGATGGCGATGACCCCGGACGCGACCACGCTCTTCATCGCGGGTGACGACGCGGTCATGGTCGTCCCGGTGCCGTCGACGCTGACCGCTCCGTGACGGGCGCGTCCGCGCCGCCGGGTGCTCATTTGTGACGCCGCGCGCTGCGGCCCGCGCAGGCCGAAACCGTGGGGCGTCCCGCGGCGGGGCACTAGGGTCCAAGGATGAGCGCTCGAACAGAAGCGGGCTCGCCGCGGACCGATCAGGCCGCCGCCGGCCGGATCGGCCCGGACGACCCGCGCTACGCCGACCTGGCCCACCGCGGATTCAACAGGCGCTTCCGCGGGAATCCCGACTACGTGCGGCTGGTCGGTTCGACCGAGCAGGTGGTCCAGGCGGTTCAGGAGGCGGTGCGGGAGGACCTGCGGGTGGCGGTCCGCAGCGGAGGCCACTGCCTGGAGGGGCTCGTCGCCGATCCGGCCGTGCGGGTGCTCATCGACACCTCCCTCATGACCGGCGTCGCCTACGACCCGGAGATGTCCGCCTTCGTGGTGGAGGCGGGGACCACGCTGGGCGAGCTGTACCGGAAGCTGTTCCTCGGCTGGGGAGTGACCGTCCCCGCCGGCGAGAGCCCGGACATCGGCGTGGGCGGGCACGTGCTGGGAGGCGCCTTCGGCTTCCTGTGCCGGGAGCATGGGCTCGCGGCGGACCACCTGTACGCGGTCGAGGTCGTGACGGTGGACGAGGCCGGTACCGCCCGCAGCGTGGTGGCGACGCGGGAACCCTCCGATCCCAACCGCGAGCTCTGGTGGGCGCACACCGGCGGCGGGGGCGGCAACTTCGGCATCGTCACGCGCTACTGGTTCAGGTCGCCGGGCGCTCGCGGGACCGACCCTGCCTCGCTGTTGCCGCCTGCGCCGGCGTCGATCCGGACGTTCCGGGTGGGGTGGAGCTGGGACGAGCTCGACGAGCGGGCGTTCGCGAGGCTCCTGCGCAATCACGGGGAGTGGTGCGAGCGCAACGCGGGCGCGGACGCTCCCGGCGCCAAGCTGTTCAGCATCCTCTTCCTCAACCGTCGCCAGACCGGCAAGGTCGAGCTGCGCGGGCTCTCCACCGCCGGTCCCGACGCCGAACGGCTCTGTCACGAGCACCTCGATGCCCTGAACCAGGGAGTGGGCGCGGCCTGCACCCGCCAGCTCGAGACGAGCACCTGGCTGCGCTTCGCCCTGAACCCTTTCCCCGAGCTGTTCCGCGCGCCGGGCGCCGAGAACGCCAGCTTCAAGATGAAGGACGCCTTCCTGCGCAGGCGCTTCACGGATCGGCAGATCGAGGTCGCCCACCACTTCCTCACCCGGACCGACGTGGACGTGCCCGGCGGCATGCTCGGCCTCGCGACCTACGGCGGGAAGGTCAACACCGTGGCGCCCGACGCGACCGCCTCGGCGCAGCGCGACTCGATCCTCACCACCTCCTGCAACGCGGGCTGGATGGATCCGAGCGAGGCGGAGCGCAACCTGGGCTGGGTTCGCGCGTTCTACCGGGAGCTCTTCGCCGACACCGGCGGCGTGCCCGCGCCCGGCGAGGCGAGCGACGGCGCGTTCATCAACCATCCGGACGCGGACCTCGCCGATCCGCGGTGGAACACCTCCGGCGTCCCGTGGCACACGCTCTACTACAAGGACAACTACCCGCGGCTGCAGCGCGTCAAGGCGCGCTGGGATCCTCGCGACGTGTTCCGGCACGCGCTGTCGGTCCGGCTGCCGTGATGCGTCACGCCTGCTTCGCGGACTCGGCCACCGCCCCGAGCAGCGTGGCGACGGGCACGTCGTCGCCGACGCTCCGTCCAACGTGCGCCAGGACGATCCGCCCCGTCCGATCGAGCACGAAGTCGGCGGGCATCTGGGTCTCACGACCCTCGAACCGGCGGTGGCGCTTTCCGGCTCGCGTGGCCCGAACCAGCGCGAGCATGGAACGCGGGTGGAGGTACCCGCTCAGGCTCGCGCCCACGCCGAACGCGTCGTAAAGGACGGCGCCGGGGTCGGCCACGGCCAGGAACCCCGGCCGCCATTCGGCCATGGCAGCCTGGAGCCGCGCCGGCGCGGATTGAAACACCATCCAGACCGCACATGAGAGCGCCTGGAATTCAGGCATTGCCGCCGCGATGCGGCCGACGTGGAGCTGACACACCGGGCAGCCCGCATGACGCGTGAACGACACCACGACAGGGCCACGGGGCACCTGGCACTGCAGCCTCGACCCGTCCAGCGCCTCCAGCACCACCGCCGGCGCACGGTCTCCGACGCGAAGCTTCACGGCCGGACCCTCCGAATGGGAGACGACACTACGAGAAAAGTAGCAGGTCCGCATCGAGAGGGCGGGCCACTCGCTCACGGAGGCGCGCCGGCACGGCCTGATCGTCTTGCGCTGCGCGGGCTCGGCTCAGGAGGGATGCGGCAAGTGATCTGACGCGCGTGGCGTCACCCCCGGACGACTGCGCGCCTTCGCCGCGGTCGTACCTAGAGGACCATCGGGGGAGGCGAAGAAACGTGTCGGACTCCGGGTGAACGCAGTACGGTTGCCGTCGCCATGGAATCCACGAGAGCGGAGCCCGCACGACCAGGAGGCCTCGGCCCGAGCGTGGCCGTGCCCCCGCACCTCCCGCTGGTGCTGTTCGTCATCTTTGCGCTCGAGTGCTTCATCGTGCTTCACACGATCGCGCCGGTGACCGCGCCGTGGGCAACGCTCGTCCTCGGGGGATTGGCGACCAGCGCGATCGCCGTCCTCAACCCGCTCGCGGTGAAGACTCCGAAGCCGTGGGTACTCGCATGGTCCGTGGCCGAGGTGGCCGGCGTGGTGTTCGGTGAGGCGATCGCTTACTTCATGGCCGTTCCGTGGGAGCTGAGCTGGATCTGCTTCACGCGAAGCCAGCACCACGTCGAAGCCACGATGGTCCTGCGTCTCGTCGCCATCGGGCTCGCGACAGCCGCGTGGCGCATGACCCGACGCTCCGAGGGCGCATGGCCGAGCACGGCGTCACGCGGGCGGGCTCCGTACGCAGGTGGCCTGGCGCTGGGTCTCATGGCCGCGCTCCTGGTCGCGATCGTACCCGCCGTCTTCCCGGTCATCACGGGGCATCGTCCATCGCTCGAGGTCGAGGCCGAATCGCGGGCGGCAGCGCAGCTCGGACCGGATTACGCGGGCTACCGTTATCTCGTGCGCCGCCTCGACCAGGTCTTCCGCCGGAACGTGAGCGTCACCATCGAGGCGTCGGTGATCGCGTACGACGCCGAGCTCGGCGACCTGCACGACGTGACGGTGACCTGGAAGGAGCCCTGGGACTGAGCTCGCTCCCCGGAGCGCTCAGAACGACTCAAGGCGTTCCCCGCCACCGTTCTTCGCGAACGTCTCGGCGTGCCGCTCCTCCGCGCCCGTCGCGACGGCGCTCCATGGGCCGACGGTTCCCTGACCGCGACTGCTCGCGGTACCATGGCGGACGACCTCATGAGCGAGCTCTCCTCCACCATCGTCGGCACGGCGCCGGCCGTGGACGTCGGCACCACGCTCGGCAGCTACGAGCTCGTGGCCGTGCTGGGCAGGGGAGCCATGGGGTGCGTCTACCGCGCGCGCCACATCCGGCTCGGGCGGGAAGTCGCCATCAAGGTCCTGAACCCGGAGTACGTGGCGCGGCCCGATGTCGTCGAGCGCTTCTTCCGCGAGGCGCGGGTCGTGAACGACATCGACCACGAGCACATCGTCGAGGTCACCGACTTCGTCGAGGCGCCCGGGCTCGCGTACCTCGTGATGGAGCTGCTCGAAGGCACGAGCCTGCGCGAGCTGATGGCCCAGCGCGGCCGGAAGTACCCGCCGCTGAGTCGGATTCTCCGGATCGTGACGCAGGTGTGCGAGGCGCTCGAGGCTGCGCACGAGAAGGGGGTCGTCCACCGCGATCTCAAGCCGGACAACATCTTCGTCGTGGAGAGGGACGGCGCCGACTTCGTGAAGGTGCTCGACTTCGGGGTCGCGAAGCTGCGCGATCCCGTCGACAACGCCGCCACCTCGGCCGGGATGGTCCTGGGGACGCCGCACTACATGGCGCCGGAGCAGGCGCTGGGGAGGGACGTCGATCGACGCGCCGACATCTGGGCAGCGGGCGTCGTCCTGTACGAGCTGCTCTCGGGCAGCGTGCCGTTCACCGCACCGAGCTTCGTCGAGCTTGCGATCTTCATCCGTGAGCAGCCCCAGAAGGCGCTGCCGCGGCGGACGCCGCGCGGCGAACGCATCCCGGCCTGGCTCGGGGCGGTCCTCACGAAGACCCTCGAGAAGCGCCCGGATGATCGCTTCGAGTCGATGTCGGCCCTCGCCAGGGCGCTGCACGCGCCGCGCCGTCGCCGCTCGATCGTACGCCCGCGCCGCCTCCTCGCTGCGGTCGCCTCGGCGGCCGTCGTGGCGACCGGCGCTGTCGTCGCCCTGCGGTTCGGCGTCCCGCGGAACCTCGGCGCAGCGCTCGAGCCCGGCCGAAGGCTGGTGCGGGAGCTCGCGTCGGCGGCTCCAGCGGTCCCGTCGCCGTCGTCCGACGCGACCGGGACCCCGATCTCGCCCGCGATCCCGAGCCCGACCGCGAGTCCGAGCGGGACGTCATCCGCGACCTCGACCTCGTCCGCGCCGGCGGCATCGCCGCGTCCGGGGACGTCGGCCTCGGCCGCGCCGACGACATCGCAGCGTCCGGCGCCGTCGACCTCGGTCGCGCCGGCGGCATCGCCGCGTCCGACGACCTCGCGGGCGACGCCTCCCTCGCGTCCGGCGACGTCGACCCCGGCCGCGCCGGCGACATCGCAGCGTCCGGCGACGACCTCGCGGGCGACGTCTCCCTCGCGCACGACGTCCGCTTCCGGACCGCAGCAGCGGGGATCCGTCGAGCTTCTCATTCGCTCGTCACCGCCCGGCGCGTCCGTCGTCCGGCTCGACACAGGGCAACGCCTGGGGAAGACACCGCTTCGAGTGAACGTCGCCCGCAAGGCGGCGGAGGTCTGGCTGCGGTTGACCCTCGACGGCTACAAGCAGGTGAAGTTCGCCGTCGATCTCCGCAGGGACAACACGGCCAACGTCGCGCTCCACGGCGTGGCGAAGAAGCCGAAGGTGGCGCGGCGTCGTCGCTGACGGCTGCGTTTCCTGCAGCGATCCGAGTGGAGCTGCCCGAGGACGAGCCGGGCTGCGCCTCGCCGTGAGCGCGCGTGCGGTGCGGGCTCGCCCGATGAGCGCGTGCGCCGAAAACGAATCGAGAAAACGGCAGAGCAGGGGAATCGAACCCCCCAACAGCGCCTCTCAGCACCATCCACCGGTTTTGAAGACCGGGCCCGGCACCAGCCTAGGACGCTCTGCCGCGCAAGGGTTTATGCGCAGCGCCCGGCACCGTCAAGCGGCGGCACCGCGGCGAAGCGCGCGGGCGCCGCGGAGCATGAGGCCTCTGTCCCGCGAGCGGGCCTACTTCGACGCCTTCGACACACGCGACGGGCGGTCGCCGGCGAGGGGCGCGCCGTGCTCGTCGCCCCAGGGCGACAGGCGGGTCGCGGCGGTGCGCTCGTGCGGCATGGCGGCGCGCGGCGAGCGGAAGTACTGCATCGGCGAGTAGAAGACCAGGTTCGACGCGCGGCTCGTGTAGATGCAGGCGTAGTTCTCGATCTGCTCGGCGAAGCGCGAGTTCTCGTGGCCCTCCTTGAAGGTGAGCCCCCAGTACGGGTTGAAGCCCTCCTCGACCGCGCGCTCCAGCTCGCGCACGCGATCGTCCGCGTCCCGGCGCGCGCGGCGGAGCACCTCGAGCTCGGCCTTGTCGCGCCGCCGCGTCGCCTCGAGCCGCTCGCGCTCCGCAGGATCGCCCACGCGATCGAGGCGCCGGTCGAGCGCGTTCAGGGCCGAGCGGTGCACCGCGACCTCGTCCTCGATGCGGACGCGCAGGGCCTCGAGCCGCGCCATCTCGGCGAGCGCGTCCTGGTTCTTCTCGAGCCAGGCGAGCTCGGCCTCGAGCTCCTCGACGACCATGCAGGTGCGCCAGAGGGAGCTCTTCTTCGAGCGCAGGATGTCGCCGTAGATGTGGTCGCCGACGTAGAGGATCCGGTCCCCGCCGATGCCGATGAGCCGCTCCAGCGTGGGGAGATCGCCCCCCTCGTACCAGCGACCGCGCTCGATGGAGGTTGCCTCGCCGGCGCGCGCGCCGTCCGGCGCGAGCGCGTACAGCGGCCGGCGCTCGGAGAAGAAGGCGGGCTTCGCCGCGCCGGTCACCACCGCGTCGAAGTAGTTCCGCCAGCTCGGGTACTCGGGGAGGACGTCGTCGAGGACGTAGGACATCACGGCGTCGGTGTAGTCCCAGAGCGAGTTCGTGAGGAGGAAGAGCTTCTTCCCGCCGGAGCGGAGCTTGTGGAGCGCGGGGCCGAGCTCGGCGTCCTTCACGAGGTAGCGCGGGAGGTCCTTCTTCACCTCCGCCTTGAGCGTGCCGTCGCGGTGCACCGTGTCGATGGACTCGCGGATGTCCTGCCAGAGCTTCTCGTAGTCGATCGTCTGCCCCTCGCCCTCGAGGTGCTCGATGATCCCGGCGAACAGGCTCGCCTCGGGCAGCGCGAAGAGCGTGTCGATCCAGGCGAAGCGCGGGGAGGAGAGGTGGACCTTCTCGTCGCGGTAGAGGCGGCGGAGCTCCTCGTGCGGCAGGGGGCGGCGCCCGTGGTAGCAGCGGCCCACGTGGTTGTGCCGGTCCATCTTGAAGATGTTGCCGTGCAGCTTGTCCATCACGAGCCCGCGGATGACGAAGGCGGGGTCGTACTGGAGGACGCCGAGCTGCTGCGGGTAGCCGCGCGCGGAGATCATGCGCGCGAGCGTCATCCCGAACGCGAGCTCCTCGAGCCGCTGCAGGTGGTACATCGCGAGCGTGTAGTCCATGTCGAAGCCGACGGCCTCGATCTTGTCCATCCGGAGGTTCCGGTTGACGAAGACCTGGCGTGCGCGCGGCACCTCGCGGTGACCGACGTGCGGCGTGGTGAGCAGCGACAGGAGCTCGGGCGCCTCGTACGCGCGCCCTGCGGTCGGTGTGGCGGGCGCGGCGTGCCCGACGGCGCCGGCCGGGACGCCCCCTCTGGCGGTTGGCATGTCGGAGGCCGTGATAACCCGCCCGGCGCACCGGCTCAACGATCGTGCGGGCGGATGCTCGCGGCGCCGAGGCGGCGGGCGGCAGGCCCGCCGGGAAAGTTGACCGGGGTGGCGTGCGTGGCACGCTCGCGCGCACCGTGCCGAGGCGCCTCACCCTCACCGAGCTCGCCGCCCGCATCGAGCAGCTCGAGGATCGCATCGCCCGGCTCGAGGCCGGACGCGCTCCCCCGGGCGATGGGCGCGCCGCGCGCGTGAAGCGCACCCGCGAGGTGAAGCGCTGCCCGGGCTGCGGCCTCCCGCTGCGGCGGCGCGCCGGGCGCTGCGCGAGCTGCGGGCGGCCGCTCGACTCGCTCTAGCCGCTCGAGGCTACTCGTCCGCGACCATCCGTGACGCCGGAACGCCGAGCGCCCGCGCGATGGCGACCACGGTGGTGTAGGGCGGGTTGCGGCCGCCGCGCTCGATGAGGCTCACGTACGCGACCGACAGGTCGAGCGCCTCGGCGAGCGCCTCCTGCGTGAGGCCGCGGCTGCGGCGCTCCTCTCGTACGCGCTCTCCGAGCCGCCGCAGCTCTTCGCGGCGGGGGTCACGCTGTGGCTTGTTCTTGCTGGCCATGCTCCGCGCGCTCTCCTGGGTGGAGGGAATACTAACGACTCGGCCTAGCGAAAAGGACCGACTCCTTTAGGGCGAGATGGCCCTCGCGATCCACGGACCATGCGTCCAGCCTCCACACGAGGGGGGTGCGGCGCCTTCCCGGCGGGGGCTCCACTCACAGCAACATCCGAGAATCGCCCCGCTTCCCCGGCCGCGCGCATGGACGCTGAGTCGCCCCGCGGCTATGTTCGCGCGCGCACATGGCGACCCCTCCCGCGCACACGGGCGTCCTCGACCTCGATCAGGTGAGGGCGCACACGCTCCCGAACGGCCTCCGCGTCCGGCTCCTGCAGGACCGGAGCGCGCCGACGCTCAGCTATTACACGTTCTTCCAGGTCGGCTCGCGCAACGAGCGGCTCGGCACGACCGGCATCAGCCACCTCTTCGAGCACATGATGTTCAACGGGGCGGCCAAGTACGGGCCGAAGGAGTTCGACCGCGTCCTCGAGTCGCGCGGCGGTCACTCGAACGCCTACACCTCGAACGACGTCACCGCGTACTACGAGGACTTCGCGCCCGACGCGCTCGAGACCGTCATCGACCTCGAGGCGGACCGGATGCGCTCGCTCCGGCTCACGACCGACTCGCTGGAGCAGGAGCGCGAGGTCGTGAAGGAGGAGCGCCGGCTGCGCACGGAGAACTCGATCTTCGGGCTCATGGAGGAGCAGCTCGAGTCGCTCGTCTTCCTCGCGCACCCGTACCGCTGGCCGGTGATCGGCTGGATGGACGACATCGAGCGGATCACCCGCGACGACTGCGAGGCGTTCTTCCGGACCTACTACGCCCCGAACAACGCGGCGGTGTACGTCGTCGGCGACATGGACCCCGACGCGACGCTCGCGCTGCTCGAGCGCCACTACGCGGACATCCCCGCCGGCCCGCGGCCCGCCCCGGTCCCGCAGGGCGAGCCGCCCCAGCGCGGCGAGCGCCGAGCCGTCGTGCGCTATCCGGCGCAGGCGCCCGCGCTCCTCGCCGGCTGGCGCGGGCCCGCGGCCCGCAGCCCGGACTCGGCCGCGCTCGACGTCCTGCAGGTGTGCCTCGCCGTGGGCGAGTCCTCGCGGCTCCGCCGCCGCCTCGTGCAGGACGAGGAGGTCGCGGTGTCGGTGTCGATCGGCTGGGGCTGGCGCATCGACCCGGGGGTGTTCCTCGCCTTCGCGGAGCTCACGCCCAAGGTGAAGAGCGCCCGGGCGGAGGCGATGCTCTGGGAGGAGCTCGATCGCGCCGCGTCGAAGGGGGTCTCGAGCGCGGAGGTGCGCCGGGCGCAGGCGCTGCTCCGCAGCTCGGTCCTTCACGAGCTCGCGACGCACCACGGGGTCGCGCACGCGCTCGGGCAGGCCGAGGCGCTCCTCGGCGACTGGCGCGAGGCGGGACGCGCGCTCGAGCACTACGCGGCGGTCGGCCCGCGCGACGTCAAGCGGGTGGCCGCCGAGTACCTGGATCCCTCCCGGCGGAGCGTCGTCGCGCTCGATCCCGAGGTGCAGCGGTGAGCGCCCCCATCGCCCTGCCGCCCATCCACCGCGAGACCCTGCCGAGCGGGCTCTCCGTCGTCGTCGCCCAGCGGCCGGGGGTGCCCCTCGCGGCGGTGCGGCTCGTGCTCCGCGGCGGCTCGTCGCTCGACCCCGCGCGTCGCAGCGGCCTCGCCCACCTCGTCGCCCTGGCCGCTCGGCGCGGGACGCGGCGCCGCACCGGTCCCGAGATCGACCTCGCCGTCGAGTCGCTCGGCGCGGAGCTCGGCGCGGGCGTGGACGAGGACGCGACCTACTTCGGCCTCTCGGCGCCGGTCGAGGAGCTCCCGCGCTGCATGGACATCCTCGCCGACGTGGCGACCCACCCCGTGTTCCCGCCTGCCGAGGTGAAGCGGCTGAAGCGGCGCGAGGTCGCGGCGCTCGCCCATGACCTCGACGAGCCGTCGGTGGTCGCCGATCGCGCGATGCTCTCCGCCGCCTTCGGCGATCACCCCTACGGCCACTCGCCCGAGGGGCGCGTCCGCGATCTCACCCAGGCCACCCGGGCCGACGTGGCTGGCTTCCACGCGCGCCACTACAGGCCCTCCGAGGCGATCCTCGTGGTCGTCGGCAAGGTTGAGCTCGCGGAGGTGCTCGCGCTCGTGCGGCGGCGCTTCGGCGCCTGGCGCGGGCCCGAGGGCGCGGAGCCGCCGGTGCGCGCGCCGGCGCCGCCGGAGACGCGGGTGCTGGTGGTGGACAAGCCGGACGTCACGCAGTCGCAGGTGCGCATCGCCTCCGCGGGGTTCCCGCGCAAGAGCCCGGACTACGTCCCCGGGATCGTGGCGAGCGCCCTGCTCGGCGGGGGCTTCACCTCGCGTCTCATGGAGGCGATCCGCGTGAACCGCGGCCTCTCCTACGGGGTGCGCAGCCGGTTCGCGACGAGCGCGTCGGGCGGAGTCTTCTTCATCTCCACCTTCACGAAGGTCGAGACCACCGGCGAGATCGTGCAGGTGGCGCTCGACGAGACGGCGCGCTTCAGCGAGGAGGGGCCGGCGGCCGAGGAGCTGGAGCGCACGAAGAGCTACCTCTGCGGCCTCTTTCCGCTCTCCCTCGAGACGCACGACCAGCTCGCGGAGAAGCTCGCGGATCTCGCGCTCTTCGATCTCCCGGACGACGACATCCGGCTGTTCCGGGATCGCGTCCGCGCGATCGGGGCGGACGAGTGCCGCCTCGCGGCCCGCCGCTACTTCCCGCTCGAGCGGCGGGTGGTGGTGGCCGTCGGCCCGGCGAAGGCGATCGCCCCGGCGCTGGAGCGGTTCGGGCCGGTGTCGGTCGTCCCCGCGAGGAAGATGGTGTGAGCGGTGAAGGAGGAGGGATCCGCGTCCTCCACTCGGACGCGGCGCTGCTCGCGGTGGACAAGCCGGCCGGGCGCATCGTCATCCCCGGCCGCGGCGGCGACGAGCGCAGCCTGCGCGAGGAGCTGGAGGCCGAGCACGGGAGGCTCTGGGTCGTGCACCGGCTCGATCGCGGCACGACCGGCGTGCTCGTCTTCCCGCGCACCGCCGAGGCGCACCGCGCCCTGAACCTCGCGTTCGACCGGGGCGAGCCGCGCAAGCGCTACGTCGCGCTCGTGCGCGGTACGCCGCCCGAGGAGGCGCGCCTCGACGCGGCCATCGCGCCGGCGCGCCGGGGACGGATGCGCCCCGCCCGGCCGGGCGACGCCCGCGGCAAGGCCGCGCTGACGGTGGTCCGGCTGCTCGAGGCCTTCCCGCCGAGGCCCTGGGCGGGCGGCGCGCTCGCGCTCGCGGAGGCGCTGCCGGAGACCGGGCGCACGCACCAGATCCGGGTTCACCTCATGCACGCCGGCTTCCCGCTCGCGGTGGACCCGGACTACGGCGACGAGGGCCCGCTCCTCGGGCCGGACGCGCGGCTGCTCCTCGCGCGGACCCCGCTCCACGCGGCGCGGCTCGAGCTCCGCCACCCCGCGACCGGCGCCCCGCTCGTGCTCGAGGCGCCGCTGCCCGACGACATGGCCGGGGCGATCGCGGCGCTGCGGGCGGGGTGAGGCCGCGGGCTATGCCCGCCCGTGGACGAGCAGCTTCACGTCCGAGCGGAACGTGACCTCGATCTTGCCGGCGTCGCGGATGGCCGAGACGAAGCCGCGGCCGAACGTGGGGTGGTCCACCACGTCGTTCACGAGGTAGGTGCGCTTCGGCGAGTAGGGCTGCGCGGTGGAGAGGTCCTTGCCGGCGAGGAGGTCCTCGAAGGCGACGACCGCCGCCTTCTCTCGCGCCGGGCGCTCCGCCCGCGCGCCCGCGGGGCGAGGGGCCGGGCGGCCGGGGGGATCGCGGTAGCGGTGCACGCCGTGGCAGGTGTTGCACTCGACCTTCACCGGCCTGCCCGACACCACCGCGTGCACGGTGTGCGCGAGCATGAGCTGGCACTTCGTGCAGAACGCATCGACCTCGCCGCCGACCTTGACCATGGGGCGCGCGAGTATAGCGATGGGCCGCCGGCCCGCAACCCGCCTCCGGGAAAGCGGCGCAGCGCTCGCCGCCATGCGATAGTGCGCGCCGATGGAACGCCTGAAGGCCGCCCTCGAGGACTTCGGCCGGATGCTCCTCTTCGCGGTCGAGATGGTCGCGTGGATCTTCCGGCCGCCGTTCCGGCCCGAGCTCGTGCTCGCCCAGATGGCGTTCATCGGGGTGGGCTCCGCCTTCATCGTCGGCGTCACCGGCACCTTCTCCGGGATGGTGTTCGCGCTGCAGATGAACTTCGCGATGAAGCAGTTCGCCGCCGAGGGCTACGTCGGGGGCTCGGTCGCCTTCTCCCTCGCCCGCGAGCTCTCGCCCGTGTTCACCGCGCTCATGGTCACCGGCCGCGCGGGCAGCGCCATCGCGACCGAGCTCGGCACCATGCGCGTCACCGAGCAGCTCGACGCCATGGAGTCGATGGCGGTGAACCCGATCCAGTACCTGGTCGTGCCGCGGGTGATCGCGTCCCTGCTCATGTTCCCGGTGCTCACCATGCTCTTCAACGCGCTCGGCTACGCCGGCGGGTTCGTGATGGGCGTGTACGTCGCGCGGATCCCCATCGGTCCGTACCTCGCCCACACCCAGGAGTTCATGAACGTGAGCGACATCCTCCACGGCCTGCTCAAGGCGGTGGTGTTCGGGCTCATCGTCTCGGTCATCACCACCTGGCGCGGCTACGCCGCGACCGGCGGCGCGAAGGGAGTGGGGGAGGGGACGACCCGCGGCGTCGTCGCGAGCTCCATCTTCATCCTGCTCGCCGACTACGCGATCACCTTCGTCTCGGTGGGGACCTGAGCCGTGATCGAGGTCCGCGATCTCTGGAAGTCGTTCGGCGACAACCACGTCCTGAAGGGGATCACGCTCACCATCCCCGAGGGGCAGACGTACGTGGTCCTCGGCGGCTCCGGGTCCGGCAAGACCGTGCTCATGAAACACGTCATCGGGCTGCTCAAGCCCGACCGCGGCTCGGTGCACGTCGGCGGGCGCGAGATCTCCGCCCTCCACGGGAAGGCGCTCACCGAGGCGCGCCAGCTCTTCGGGATGGTGTTCCAGGGCGCCGCGCTCTTCGACTCGATGACGGTGTACGAGAACGTGGCCTTCCCGCTCACGGAGAAGCGGCGCGGGGAGCGGGTCCACCCGGACGAGGTGCGCCGACGGGTGATCGAGAAGCTGCGCGTCGTCGATCTCGGCGAGGAGGTCCTCCCGCGCTGGCCGTCCGAGCTGTCCGGCGGCATGCGCAAGCGCGTGGCGCTCGCGCGCGCGCTCGTCTCCGACCCGCAGGTGGTGCTCTACGACGAGCCGACCACCGGCCTCGACCCCATCACCACCGACTACGTGGACGGCATGATCCTCAACGCGAAGCGGGCGCTCGGGATCACGAGCATGGTCATCTCCCATGACATCGCGAGCGCCTTCAAGGTGGCCGACCGCCTCGCGGTGCTCTACGATGGGCATCTCGCCGCCGAGGGGACCCCCGCAGAGGTGCGGGAGAGTAAGGACCCATACGTGCAGCGGTTCCTCTCGATGTGGTTCGAGAAGCAGGCCTCCGAGGACCGATCCGCTTGAAGCCGGGAGTCAACAGGGCGCTCGCCGTGGGCATCCTCGCCGCCGTCACCGGCGTCGCGTTCCTCGTCGCGCTCACCTTCTTCCGCAAGGGCGGCTTCTCCGACCGTGACAGCTACGTCGTGTACGCGTACTTCCGCGACGCGACCGGCCTCACCTGGAAGAGCCGCGTGCAGATCGCCGGCATCCAGATCGGCGAGGTGGACGGGATCCGGCTGGAGGGCGCCCGCGCGCGCCTCGAGATCCGGGTCAAGAACGACATCGAGCTGCACGCCGACGCGTGCCTCACGAAGACCTACCCCTCGGCCCTGCTCCCCGACGCCATCCTCGAGGCGACGCCGGGCACCGAGGCGACGCCGCTCCTCCGGGACCTCCCCGAGGAGAAGCGCGAGATCGCGTGCGCGCGGGCGGCGGCCACGACCCAGGAGCTCATGGACGCCATGGCGAAGATCGCCATCGACGTCCAGGCCATCACCGGCGACCTCGCGAAGACGGTCAACGGCAACCAGGGGAGCCTGCGCGAGATCATCGAGAACCTCGCCCGCATCACCCGCGAGGTGGACCAGGTCGTCGCCGAGAACGGTCAGACGCTCGCGCAGATCCTCCAGAACACGCGCGACTTCACGGGCGACATCTCCGAGATCGCCGGCCGCGACAAGGACCGGATCCACAACATCGCGCGCAACGTCGAGGATCTCACCGCGCGCCTCAACACGGTCCTCGCGAGCGTCCAGGACATCATCGACCCGCAGGGCGCCGGCCGCGGCGTGCCGGGAGCCCGGGGTGAGCCGGGCGCGCCGGGCACGCCGGGCACGCCGGGGGTCGCTGGAGCGCCGGGGGCGGCGGGCGCTCCGGGCGCTCCGGGCGGGACGCTGCTCACCCCCGAGCAGCGCGCGGTCGCGCAGGCGGAGATCGGCGGCGTGCGCCAGGCCGTGGACCGCCTGAACGGGAGCCTCGGCAAGCTCGACTCGATGCTCGACAAGGTCAACGAGGGGAAGAGCCCGGCGGGCAAGCTCCTCGTGGACGAGCGCCTGGGCCGCAAGATGGGCGAAGCGGTCGAGGGGGTCAGCGACTACGTCGACCGGCTCGTGAAGCTGCAGGTGCAGC
The DNA here is from genome assembly GCF_022690805.1 of Anaeromyxobacter sp. SG66. NCBI lineage: Bacteria > Pseudomonadati > Myxococcota > Myxococcia > Myxococcales > Anaeromyxobacteraceae > Anaeromyxobacter > Anaeromyxobacter sp. SG66. Next base: position 14,215 of record NZ_JALCZC010000029.1, on the reverse strand, counting down.
TCCAGCTCCGCTCGGAGTGGCTGCTCAACCAGACCGTCTCCGAGGGGCGCCCGGGCTCCAAGATCTACTTCGGCGCGCGGCTCATGCCGCGGCCCGACAAGTACTACCTCATCGAGCTGGTCTCCGACCCACGCGGCGTGAACACCGTGACGACCGAGACGATCACCACCCGGCCGCCGGGCTCGAACGTCGAGAGCACGACGCTCGTCACGCGCACGCTGAACGAGGAGAAGCTCTCGGTGTCGCTGGAGCTCGCGAAGCGCTACGGGCCCGTCACCTTCCGCGCCGGCATCATCGAGGGCTCCGGCGGCGTCGGCTCGGACCTGCACCTCCTCCAGGACGCGCTGCAGCTGTCGGTGAACATGTACCAGTTCTCCCGACCCGGCCGCTCCGTGTACCCGCGCGCCAAGATCTGGGCGAACTACCACTTCTTCCAGCACTTCTACGTCACGAGCGGCGTCGACGACTTCCTGAACCAGTGGGAGACCGGCAAGTACCCCGGCGGCCGGAGCTTCAACGTCGGCACCGACGTCTTCTTCGGCGGCGGGCTCTACTTCACGGACGACGACATCAAGACGCTCCTCGGCGCCGGGCTCGGCAGCGCGGCGAGCGCGGCGCCCTAAACGACCGCCGCGAGCGGCTTCGCCGCTTCCGCGGCGTCGCCCCGGCGGGCTCGCGTCGCTCGCCTGTTCGCGAATCATGGCGGCCGTTTAGGCGCCGCTTCCCCTCAGCGGCCCGGCACCTGGCGCTCGAGCCACGCCTCGCCGCCGCGGCCGTCGCGCAGGACGACCCACATCGTGAACGGCCCCGCGGGCGCCTCGAACTCCACCGCGTCGCCCGTGGCGTTCCCCACCCCCGTGAACTCCGGGAACCGGCCCGCGGTCACGTACCACTGCCAGTCGAGCGACTCGAAGAACCCCATGCGCGTCCCGTCGGGCGCGCACTGATAGTAAGGCGGGTCCGCCGCGCCCGGGTCCGCCCGGGCGCAGAGCACGCCCCGCCCCTCCGGGAAGGACGCGGCGCAGAGGCCGTCCCCCCCGCACGCCGCCCCGCCGCACGCGGAGGCGTCCTGGCACGGCACCAGGACCGGCACGCCCTCGCCGCACGGCACGTCCTCGGTCGGTACCCGGCGGACCGTCAGCGGCACCGGGTTCGAGTTCGTGACGTAGGCGCCGGCGAGGTCGGTCCCCGCGATCTCGCTCCCGGGCGTGAGCCGGACGCGCTTCACCGCCACCTCGCGCTCCGCGCCCGCGTCCGCGACGACCAGCACCGGGAGCTCGAGGTAGAGCCGGCAGGCGAGCGCGGGCTCCGCCTCGGCGCGCGCGATGAGCCGGTCGAACGCGCCGGCGACCTCCGGCACCTGCACCTCGATCGCGCTGCCCTCGCCGAGCGCGATCACTCCCGGCGCGGCGAGGAGCCGATCCACGTCGCGCAGCGCCTCCGGGTCGAGGCAGGGCGGGAGCGCCTCCGTGCCGTCGGGGATGCAGGTCGCCCAGCGGATGCGCAGCGGCGCGCGGCCGAGCGGGTTCGCGACGAGCGCGGTGAGCCGCACGGTGTCGCCCAGCCGGGCGTCGGCCGCGAGGCTCCCCGCCACCTGCGAGCGGACCGCGAGGATGCGCAGGTCGGCGACGAGGTACTGCGGCGGGAAGCCGGTGTTGCAGGCGGAGAGGGCGAGCGCGGCGGCCGCGGCGAGCCTTGAGAAGGGCATCGGGGTCACCATTCGGCGCGCAGCCCGAGGGCAGGCAGGACGGGGACGGAGGGGATCGCCACCGTCTCCGAGCAGTCGTAGCTCGGGAAGCGGAACTCGGCGTTCTCGCGGTTCGTGACGTTCTGCACGTCGACGTACACGGACATCATCCAGGAGCGGAACACGAAGCGCTTGTCGAGTCGAGCGTCCGCCTGGAAGAACCCCGGCAGGCGTCGGGAGTACCGGCTCGGGCCGGGGATGCACTGGTAGCGCCCCGAGTCGGCGTCGTACACGCTGCCCTCGAACGGCGTGTAGGGATTGCCGCTCACGCCGCGCACGCGCGTGCCGAGGATCCAGTCGCCGCGCAGCCGGTAGGAGAGCACGAGCGCGAGGATGTGGCGCTGGTCGAGCGGGAAGGGGTGCCACTCCGGGTACGACGGCATGGTCGGGTCGTCGCGGCGATCCGAGCGCGACCACGTGTACGAGAGCCAGCCGAACAGGCCCCGCGCGAGCTCGCGGCGGAGCAGCACCTCGATCCCGAGCGCCCGGCCTCGGCCGCCGTTCGAGAGCTGCTCGAGGTTGCCGGCGGCGTCGGTGGCCCGCGTAGGCACGACGAGATCCCGGAGCCGCTTGTAGAAGCCGGTGAGCTCGAGGCGCGCCGACCACGGCAGCGCCTGGCGGGCGCCCAGCGAGAGGTGGAGCCCGTGCTGCGCGCCGAGGTTCGGGTTGCCGAAGGTCTCGGTCAGATCCTGCACCTGGGGCGCGGAGCCGAACAGCCCGGCCGCCGCGGTGAGCGTCGTGCCCTCGCGGAGGTCGTAGAACGCCGAGAGGCGCGGATCGAGCCACGTCTTGCGCCCGCGCAGCCGCGAGTCGCCGTCGAGCCGCACCCCCGCGACGAGCCGCAGCCGCGCCGTGGCGCGGAGGTCCGCCTCGACGTAGCCGGCCGGCGCGAGCCAGGAGCCGCGCGTGCTCTCGCCGACGGTCGCCTCGGGCCGCTCCTGGCCCTGCTGGTCGATCGAGCCGGGGGCGTTCATGGGCGGCGCGTAGATGGAGTAGTCGAACGACCGGAGGATGGCGTCGACGCCGGCCTCCAGGGTGAGCCGCTCCGAGACGCGCCAGGTGAGGGCGTCGCGCAGGGTGAGCGAGCGGAGCTCGGAGAGGACGCCGAAGTTCGAGGACTGCAGCACGTCGAAGCTGTCGCGCCCCAGCGCGACGACGAGATCGTTGCGCGCCGGCCCGATCGCCCGCCGCCAGCGCGCGCCGACCCGGTGGAAGACCGTGGAGAGGTAGAAGGTGGGCCGGCCGGACGACTCGCCGCGGTCGACGAACTCGAGCTTGTCGTCCGAGCCGTAGCCGAGGAGCGACAGGGTGCCGCCCAGGAGCGGGTGCGAGTACTTCGCCTGATAGTCCCAGTACCGCGGCGCGACGCGGAGCTCGCTCGCGGTGTCCGGGGCCACGCGCGGCAGGACGACGGCGAGGACGGCGTCCACCCAGCTGCGCCGGACGGCGAGGAACCCGGTCCCGCCCGCGACCGGCCCCTCGAGCTCCACGCGACCGTCGAACACGTCGAGCTGCGCCGAGCCGTGGAAGGCGTCGCGCCCCTCGCGCGTGCGCAGGTCGACGGTGCCGCCCAGCGCGCGGCCGTAGCGCGTCGCGAAGTTGCCGGGGAGGAACTCGAGGGACTCGATCACGTCGGAGGAGACGACCGAGGTGATGCCGCCGAAGTGGAAGAGCAGGGGGACCGGGATGCCGTCGAGGTAGACGTTCGTCTCGGTGGGCTCCGAGCCGCGCACCACGAGCAGCCCGATCCCGAACGGGCTGCGCGCCACGCCCGGCAGGTTCTGGAGGACCTTGAGCGTGTCGCCCTGCGTCCCGGCGATGGTCCGGATCTCCTCGACCTCGAGCGTGTGGACGCTCACCTCGCGCCGCGGCCGCTCGCCGCGCACCACCGCCTCGTAGGGATCGTAGCTCCGGCGCGAGAGCCGGTACTCCACCTCCAGGCGCTTCCCGGCCTCGATCGTCTCCGTGACGGTGAAGGTCTCGTGCTCCGGCGAGACGATGCGCACCGGGGCCGGGCCGGGCGCGACGCCGCGCACCGAGAAGCGGCCGTCCGCGTCCGTCTCGGTCGCGACGCCCCCCACGTCGATCGAGGCGCCCGCGACAGGGGTGCGGGTCCCGCGCTCGATGACGCGGCCGGCGAGCACCACGGGCGACTCGGCCGGCGGGGGCGGCGTCGCGCGCCGGAGGACGAAGTCGTAGCGGTAGGCGATCTCGACCGGCGCGGGCTTGCCGTCGATCTCGGCGGGCCGGAAGCGGAACTGCTGCACGGCGTGCAGCGCCGCGGGGGCGAAGCCCGGGTGCGGCCCGGGGTCGACCACCACCGCCTGGTGCACCTCGCCGTGCACGTCGATGACGATCGAGAGCTCCACCGAGCCCTCGATCCCGGCGGCCTCGGCGTCGGGCGGGTACTCGGCGGGGACGAACGCGATGAGCTCGGGCGCGCGCGTGAGCACGCCCGCCTCGGGGGCCTCCTCGGGGGCCGGCGCCGTCCGGGCCGCGGACGGGAAGGCCGCGAGGACCGCTCCGAGGAGTAGCGCGTGAATCCTCATCGAGGCGCGTGGATCTTACGGTCTGGCGCCGAGGGGCGCCTATACTTTCCAGGCCCATGCGGAACTGGCTGAAGCTCCTCATCGTCGCGGTCACCGCCGTCGTCGTCACGCAGCTCCTGCTGCGCGGAGCGGGGTCGTCCCGCGGCTCCGGCGAGCTCGCGCCGCCGCTGGTCCTGCCCGACCTGCAGGGGCGTCCGGTCGACGTCGCCGCGCTGCGCGGGAAGGTGGTCGCGGTGAACTTCTGGGCCACCTGGTGCGGACCCTGCCGGGAGGAGATCCCCCAGTTCGCAGAGGTCTGGCGCGCGCACCGCGGCCGCTGCTTCGAGATCCTGGGCGTCGCGGAGGAGTCCGCGCGCGAGGACGTCCTGCGCGCCGCGCCCCAGATCCCGTATCCGATCCTGGTGGACGAGCGCGCCCAGGCGCTCGAGCCGTGGAGCGTGCGGGGCTACCCGCGCACCTACGTCCTCGACGCGGAGGGGAAGGTGCGGCACGTCTTCGAGGGCGGGATGGCGGGCGCCGAGCTCGAGGAGGCGATCCGTCCGCTCCTGCCGGCGAGCTGTCCGGGCTCTTGAGTGCGCTGGCCCGGGCGACCGACGCCGCGAGGGCGGGCGGCCGGGCGGGCACGGATCGAGATGCACGGCGCCCGGCGCTCGCGGTAGATCTCGGGCGTGCCGCGCGCCTGCCCGATCTGTGGAAAGCCCGTCCTACCTCGCACCGAGAACCGCGCGTTCCCGTTCTGCTCGGCCCGCTGCCGGCTGCTGGATCTCGGCAAGTGGCTCGGCGAGGACTACCGCATCCCCGGGCCGCGTCCCGGCGACGGCGTCGAGGCGCCGGAGTCGCCGCAGGAGCCCGAGGGGGACGACGCGTGAAGCCGGTGCTCTACCTCGTCCGCGCCCTGCCGGGCGGGGAGCTCGCGCCGCTGCGCGAGCTCTTCGACATCCGCGGCGGCGCGCCTCGCCCGCCGCCCCGCGAGCGGCTCGTCGAGGAGGCACGCGACGCGGTGGTGCTCGTGCCGACCTACCTCGACCGCGTGGACGCCGCCCTCCTGGACGCGCTCCCGGCGCTCCGGCACGTCGCCTCCTACGGCGTGGGCGTCAACCACCTCGACCTCGAGGCCTGCCGCCGGCGCGGCGTGCTCGTCACGAACACGCCCGGGGTCGTGACCGACGCCACCGCCGACCAGGCCATGGCGCTGCTCCTCGCGGCCGCGCGCCGCGTCGTCGAGGCGGACCGGATCGTCCGGTCCGGCGGCTGGACCGAGGCCGACCCGAGCTGGATGCTCGGGACCGAGGTGACCGGCAAGACGGTCGGCGTCATCGGCTTCGGCCGCATCGGCCAGGCGTTCGCTCGCCGCGCGCGCGGGTTCGAGCTGCGCGTGCTCTACGCGAGCCCCCGCGAGGCCGGCGTCCCGTGGGCGGAGCGCGTCTCGCTCGACCGGCTGCTCGCGGAGAGCGACTTCGTCTCCCTCCACGTGCCGCTCACGCCGGACTCCCGCGAGCTCCTCTCGCGCGAGCGCATCGCGCGCCTCAAGCCCGGCGCCATCGTCGTGAACACCGCGCGTGGCGGCGTGCTCGACGACGCTGCGCTCGCCGAGGCGCTCGCCGCCGGCCGGGTGGGGGCGGCGGGGATCGACGTCTTCCCGGACGAGCCGCGCGTGCCCGAGGCGTACCTGCGCCTGCCGAACGTCGTGCTCACCCCCCACCTCGGCTCCGGAACGCGCGAGACGCGCGCGGCGATGGCACGGCGGGTCCTCGAGGACGTGGCCCGCGTCGCGCGCGGCGATCCGCCGCTGTACCCGGTGCCCTGATGGTCGCGGCCGGGAGGAGCGAGACTTCGGCCCCTGGCCGGGGTGCCGCCCGCGTGGTATCACCGCCCACCCGCGGCGCCGCCGGAGTGACCGGAGGGCAGCACGCGTCGCGCTCGCGGCGCAGCCGCGCCTGGGAGGAGCTCGCGTGAGACGCATCGTGCAGGCGCTCGTGGGGATCGCGATCTCCGGGGCGGCGCTCTGGCTCACGCTGCGCGGCAAGGACGTGGCCGCGATCGCGCAGGAGATCCGCGTCGCGGACTACCGTTACCTCGCGCCGTACGTGCTCATCCTCGTCGGCATCCACCTCGCCCGGACGGTGCGCTGGGGGCTCCTGCTCGAGCCGGTCGCGAAGCTGCCCTTCTCGAAGCTCAACGCCGTGTCGGCGGTCGGGTTCATGGCGCTCGTGGTGCTGCCGTTCCGGCTCGGCGAGTTCGCCCGCCCATACCTCGTCGCCGAGCGCCCGCGCCTCCGCGTCTCGTCCGCGCTCTCCTCGGTCGTGGTCGAGCGCGTGGTGGACGGGGTGTTCACCGGCCTCCTGCTCGTCGTGTCGCTCCTCGCCGTGCCGGACGGCACGCCCGGCGTGCGGCTCCTCAGGACGGCCGGCGTGGTCGTGTCGCTCGCGTTCCTCGCGCTGCTCGCGTTCCTCGTCGGCGCCTACCGGAACCGCGTGCTCGCGGTGCGCTTCTCCGAGGCGCTCCTCCGGCCGTTCTCGCCCCGCCTCGCGGCGCGCGCGTCCGGGATGCTCGACGCGTTCATCCACGGGCTGCGGCTCGTGCCGAGCCGGCGCAAGCTCGCGCTCTTCCTCCTGCTGACCGCCGGCTACTGGGGCCTGAACGCCTGGGGGATGGCGCTCCTCGCCCGCGGGTTCGGGTTCCAGCTCGGCGCCGTCGAGGCCTGCACGATCCTCGGCGTCCTCGTCGTCGGCGTCATGATTCCCGCCGGCCCCGGGATGATCGGCACGTTCCAGGGCGCGATCGTCCTCGGGCTCTCGCTCTTCGCGTCACGCGAGGCGGTGGCCACGCGCGGCGTCGCGTTCGCGAACGTGATCTGGGCGGTGCAGCTCGCGCAGCAGGTCGCGCTCGGGCTCTTCTTCCTCTTCTCGCGCCACATCCAGCTCGGGCGACTCTTCGCCGCGCCGGGCGCGATCGAGACGGGCCTCGAGGCCGAGGAGGCGGAGTACCGCGGCGAGCCCGGAGCGGCCTCGCGGGACTAGGCGATCGCGGCGGCGACCTGCTCGCGCGCGACCTTCACCCGCTCGAGCACCTCGGACAGCTCGCCGAGGAACGACGCGTCCACTGCGGCGTCGATCTCCTCCACGAGCTCGTCGATGAGGGAGGGCGACTCGTCGTCGAAGGGAAAGAGCTCCAGCATCACATCTCCTCCTCGAGCCAGCGGAGCAGGGCTTCCTTGATGCGGTCGGCCGGGCGCCGCGGAGGTCGTGGCGCCTGACGGGGTGGGTCCTCGGGGACCTTGAGCGGAAGCTCGCGCGGGGTGAACTCCTGCGTCCGCGTCGAGATCGAAGCCTGGGACGACTGCACCTTCCCCATCCGAAATCCTCCGATATCGCCCAGCCGTATCCGTGTACCACGGGGAAGGCCGCGAGCAAGAATCCAGGCTCGCAGCCCAGGCGTGGGTCGGACGACGGAGGTGGTTATCACACCCGTCTGACGTTGTCTGTCCGGACCGAGGTCACCGCGCGCGGGCGGCGCCGGCGCCTGCTGCGACCCCCGGCGCGCGCTCACGCGCAGCCTCGCCCGTCGGCTTCCTCGGCGGCGCGCCCTGGATCGCGCGCTTCGCCGTCACCGCCCCTGCCGACCACCGCGTGCCGTTCACCGTGGGTGCGCTGCTCACCCTGCGTGTCGGTCTCGAGCAGCGCGCGAGGTGTTCGACGGTAGGCGCGCTGCTCATTGATATCGCATCCACTTTGAGCAAAGCTGCCGAGCATGACGCGCACTCACCGTCGCGCACGTGCTCTGCTTACCGGCACCGCGCTGGTCACCTCCCTTCTCGCCCCGCGGAACGCAACCGCATGCTCATCGAGCGACCCCGGGTGCTGGGGTCGGCTGGCTCCCGCGGAAGGCGAGACGATCCCGGCGAACGCCCCTGCGCTCACCATGCGTGCCATCGGTGGCGGCGTGACGGTCCACCGCGCCGATGGGTCGCCGGTGCCGGCAGATCACGAGACCTCGCTCGACGGCTACTCCCTGGTGGTGCGACCGCACTCACCGTGGATTGCGGGCGAACGCTACACCGTGCGGCTCAGCTCGATGTGCTCGTCCGGACCGGGGCCGTGCCGGGAGTCCTCGTTCACGGCGACAGCCGCTGCGGCGGTTCCCGAGCGAATCGACGGCTTCTCGCTCGCCAACACCGGACACGGGAACGTGAAGGCAGGGGATCCCGGGCAGTGTGCGCAGGAAATCACGGCCGCGTGGGCCGCGTTTCGACTCGAGCCCGGAACCCTGTCGCCGTGGCTGCGCGTCACCGCCTGGGAGCTGTCGGTGGACGGGATGCGATGGGCAATCGAGGAGGCAGGAGCCGTAGGAGCCGATGGGCTCCTCGAGCCCGGCTCGAGCTACACCCCCGTGGAGCGCCGTCGAATTCTCCTCGTGCATGCGAGCTGCGGCGGGTTGACGAGTGCGGACCGCGGCCTGACGACCGGACGCCATTCCGCCGTGCTCTCCGCGCAGATTGCTGGCGGAGCGAAGATCGTCTCACCCATCGTGGACTTCGAGCTCGCCTGCAACGGGGGCATCGAAGATCCTCCGCCGGTAGTGGGCGCCGCGCGGCCGCTGCTCGATTCAGCGCCGCTGTGCGCAGAAAACGTATCCACCGGTGGAGACACGGGCGGCGCCACGCCCGGCACTGCGACGGATCCCGTCCGCTCCACAAGCGGCTGCTCCAGCGCCGGCGGCACGCCGGCCGTTTGGATGCTGCTCGCACTCGGAGTGATCGCGCTCGGTCGGGGCTCTCGACACGCACCGGCCTTCGTGAAGGCTCGCCGCCCGCCAGTCACGCCGCGGACCGGCGGCGACGATGAGCACGCGTCGAGTGTCGGCGATTCGGGGACTTGCTGAGGACGCGCGTCGACGCTCATTCAAATCGCGGCTGATCGACCGAGCCCGTGGCACGACGCGCAGGCCGCCGGTCCCGGCTTCCACGTTGGGGTCTGTCCCCGACTCACCCCGGGAAAAACAGAGGCCGCCTCGGAAGGCGGCCTTGGAGGAGTGGTGAGGGAGAGAATCGAACTCTCGACCTAGGGATTATGAGACCCTCGCTCTAGCCGACTGAGCTACCTCACCGAGAGGCTTTCGAGAACGCGGGTTTATAGGGCCTCGCGCGCGAGCGGTCAAGCGTGTACGGCGGGCGGGGAGAGGCTGCGGAACGGCGGCGAGGCCGCGCCACCTGTTACCATCCGGGGCATGCGCCCTCTCGCCATCCTGACGCTCCTCGCCGCCAGTGCCTGCGCCGCCCCGAGCTTCGTCGCGAACACCGGGCGCGTCGCGCCGAAGGGCGCGTTCCGCGCCGGCTTCGGCTCGGGCTACCAGGTGAACACCCAGGCCGCCGCGATCGTCCGGGACGGGCGGGACCTCGCCGAGAACCTGCGCTCCAAGGCGACGGCTTGCCCGGACGGCAGCGGCTCGTGCTGGAACGCCGCCGACGTGGAGCCGGTCGTGGACGCCGCGTTCCGGTTCGCGCTCGTGGCCCCGCTCTCGTCGCACACGGAGGTGTCCGCGCGCTACGGCTTCGCGCCCGGCTTCGACGGCGGGATTCACTGGGGCCCGGACTCGAAGGGCCTCGACCTCGGCTGGCAGGCGTTCGGCCCGCGCGACCCTGGGACCGACGGCTGGGCCGGGACGCTGCTCGCCGGCTGGGGAACGCGCGACCTCGGCACCTTCGGCGACGTCATCGAGAACGTCCTGCACGGCGACGCGGGGCTCACGGACTTCCAGCTCGCGTTCGTCGCCGGTCGCCAGTGGCGCGAGATCGCCCACACCTACGTCGGGGCGCGCTACACGCTCACGCGCTGGAAGGTCCAGGTCATCCCCGATCTCCCGATCGTCTACGACGGCGGCGCCGCGCAGGAGCGGCTGCTCGGGACGGACTCGACCGGCTTCGTGCACACGACGGGCGGCGTCTTCGGCGGCGCGCTCGGCTACAAGCACGTCTTCGTCGGCGCAGAGCTGAACCTCCTCTACACGGCGGGGAAGGCCGACGTGTTCTTCAAGGAGCGCGATCTCGGCGCGTTCGGCGTGATGCCGGCGGTCTACATCTACGGTCAGTACTGACGCGCCCCGCCAGCAGCCGGTTGCCTGCTGCGGCTCCCGTCCCCGGGCCTCGGCGGGGCACCGCGCCCCCTCGCGCCGGGCCGCCCCGCCGGATCCCCTGCGTCGCTTCCGGGCAGGGGATAGAAGTCCGGGGCACCGCGCACGGAGGGGACATGGCGAAGGCGGCGAAGGAGCTCGGCCGGAAGGCCGCCACGACCCGGAAGGACACGCCCGCCGCGCCCGAGCGCGCCGAGCACCCCACGTTCGCGCGGGAGGAGCTCCAGCGGATCCTCGCCGAGCGCGAGTCGTGGACGGAGGGCGAGCTCGCCGAGGCCCTCGGGAAGCTCGTCCACCGCAAGGCGCGCTTCGAGACCGACTCGGGGATCCCGATCCCCGACGTGCTCGATCCGGCGAGCGTGCGCGAGACGGACTACCTGCGCGACGTCGGCTACCCGGGCCGCTATCCGTTCACGCGCGGCACGCAGCCGACGATGTACCGCGGGCGGCTCTGGACGATGCGCCAGTTCGCCGGCTTCGGGAGCCCCGAGGACACGAACGGGCGCTTCAAGTACCTGCTCCAGCACGGCGTGACGGGGCTCTCGACCGCCTTCGACATGCCCGCGCTCATGGGCTACGACGCCGACCACCCGATGAGCCGGGGCGAGGTCGGCAAGGAGGGCGTGGCCGTCTCGACGCTGCGCGACCTCGAGCTCCTCTTCGACGGCATCCCGCTCGACGAGGTCACCACCTCGATGACCATCAACGCGACCGCGGTCATCGCGCTCGCGATGTACGTCGCCGTCGCCGAGAAGCAGGGCGTCCCGCGTGCGAAGCTCGGCGGCACGCTCCAGAACGACATGCTGAAGGAGTACATCGCGCAGAAGGAGTGGATGATCCCGCCCGCTCCCGCGGTGAAGGTGAACTGCGACGTCATCGAGTTCTGCGCCAAGGAGATGCCGCGCTGGAACCCGGTGTCGATCTCCGGCTACCACATCCGCGAGGCAGGGGCGACCGCGGTCCAGGAGCTCGCCTTCACGCTCGCGGACGGCATCGAGTACGTGCAGGAGTGCGTCGATCGCGGGCTCGAGGTGGACGCGTTCGCGCCGCGGCTCAGCTTCTTCTGGGACGTGCACAACGACTTCTTCGAGGAGGTCGCGAAGTTCCGGGCCGCGCGCCGGATCTGGGCGCGCACGCTGAAGGAGCGGTTCGGGGCCAGGAAGAAGGAGTCGCTGCTGCTCCGCACCCACGCCCAGACGGCCGGGGTCTCGCTCACCGCGCAGCAGCCCTACAACAACGTCGTCCGCACCACCCTCCAGGCCTTCGCGGCGGTGCTGGGCGGCACGCAGTCGCTCCACACGAACTCCCTCGACGAGACCTACGCGCTCCCCACCGAGGAGGCGGTCACCATCGCGCTCCGCACGCAGCAGATCATCGCGCACGAGTCGGGCGTGGACCGCGTGGTGGATCCGCTCGCCGGGAGCCACTACGTCGAGTGGCTCACCGACGAGATGGAGCGGCGCGCCCTCGAGCACATCCGGCGCATCGACGAGATGGGCGGGATGCTGCGCGCGGTGGAGGAGGGCTACCCGCAGCGCGAGATCGCCGAGAGCGCCTACCGTTACCAGCGCGACGTCGAGGCGGGCGAGCGGATCGTCGTCGGCGTGAACGCGTTCAGGACCGAGGCGGAGGAGCCGATCCGGATCCTCAAGATCGACGAGACCGTGGCGCGCCGGCAGGTGGAGCGGCTCCGCGAGGTGAGGGCCTCGCGCGACGCGGCCCGGGCCGCCGCCGCGCTCTCCGCCATCGAGCGCGCGGCCAGGGACGGCACGAACGTCGTGCCGTCCGTCATCGACGCGGTGAAGGCCTACGCGACGCTCGGCGAGATCTCGGACGTCTTCCGCGAGGTCCACGGCGTTTACCGGGAGGACGGGCGCTTCTAGCCGCCGGCCGGGCCGGCTGGGTCGCGCCGTCGAGTCGAGCGGTCTTCATCCCGGCGGGTCGCTCGGGTGGCGAAACGCCGCGGAGTTGCGGTACACCAGCGGAGCGCTGGAACTGTCGTCATTTCAACGGAGACGAAGGCATGAGCCCCGCGAAAGAGCGTCCCCTCCGCATCGTCGTCGCGAAGCCCGGCCTGGACGGTCACGACCGCGGCGCCAAGATCATCGCCCGCGCGCTGCGCGACGCCGGCTTCGAGGTCATCTACACCGGCCTGCATCAGACGCCGGAGATGATCGTCGCCGCCGCCATCCAGGAGGACGCGGACGCGATCGGCCTCTCCATCATGTCCGGCGCGCACATGACGCTCTTCCCCGCGGTGGTCGAGCTCCTCGGGGAGAAGGACGCGAAGGACGTCGTGGTCTTCGGAGGCGGGATCATCCCGCAGGACGACGTGCCCAAGCTGAAGGAGAAGGGCGTCGCCGAGGTGTTCCTGCCCGGCTCGCCGACGCAGGGCATCATCGACTGGATCCGGGCGAACATCCGCCCGCGCGTCGCGGCCGCCTAGCGGCGCACGATCCCTGCCTGCGCCGGGCGGACTCGTCGCTTCGCTGCTCGGCGTACCGGAAGCAGTACGCCTGCGCTGCTCCGCTCCTCTTGCGCCCGGCTCGGCGACGGGCTCGTGCGCCTCGCGGCTTTCGGCTAACCGCCCGAGCCGATCATCGGCAGGAGCCCCGCGCCGCCCTTCGGCATCTCGTGGCGCTCGCCCTTCGCAAGGAGCGCCGTCCGCACCGCCCGGGCGATCTCCTCGTCGGAGGCGCCGGAGCGGACGAGCTCGCGCAGGGGCACGCGGTCCCGGCCGCCCAGGCAGGCGCGCAGGGAGCCGTCCGCGCCGACCCGCACGCGGTTGCAGCCGTCGCAGAAGTTCTCGGTCATGGCGCCGATGAAGCCCACGAGGCCGTGCACCGGCGCGCCGCCGACGTCCGAGGTGCCGCGCATGTGGTAGGCGGGCCCCCAGCCGCGCGTCGCGTCCGGCTCGAGGCGGATGCCCTGCGCCTCGAGGAGGCGCTTCACCTCCGAGGTCGGCACGGGCTTCCCCGGCCCGAACGGCATGAGCTCGATGAAGCGGGCGGTCGCGCCGAAGCGCCAGGCGAAGCGCGCGAGGTTCCCGAGCTCGTCCTCGTTCTCGTCGCGGACCACGACCACGTTCAGCTTCACCGAGTCGAACCCGGCGCGGAACGCGGCCTCGATGCCGGAGACGATCCGCTCGAGCGTCGCGGCGCGGCCGGAGATTCGCTGGAGCTTCGCCGGATCGAGCGTGTCGAGCGAGACGTTGAGGCGGGACACGCCCGCGTCGCGCAGCAGGGTCGCGTGCGTCGCGAGGGCGTGGCCGTTGGTCGTGAGGGCGATCTCCTCGATGCCGGGCGTCGCCTTCACGTCGCGCACGATGTCGAGGAGCTCGCGGCGGAGCGTCGGCTCGCCGCCGGTGAGCCGCACGCGCCGGATGCCGAGCTTCGCGAACACCCCGACCACGCGCGCGAGCTCGGGCCGCGAGAGGGGGTCCTCCTGCCGGTCCGGCCCCATCGGCGCGCAGTAGGAGCAGCGGAAGTTGCAGCGGTCGGTGAGGGACAGCCGCAGGTACTGGATCTTGCGCCCCTGTCCGTCGACGAGGGGCCCGCTCACCGGCAACGCGTTGACGGGCTCGGACACGCGCCCCTTATACCCGATAAGCGCGGTCCAGATCATCCGGTGGTGACGGCGGCCAGCGGCGGGGCAGGGCGCAGTTCCGGTGATCCGTGGGAGGGCCCCGCGCGAAGCGCGGGAGGGGCGAAGCCCCTCCGGCGGGGAACGGTCGCGAACCCGCGAAGCGGGCGCGACCGTTCACGGGCCCCGCCGAGCAGGGGTGGGGCCC